>CAZDYM010000296.1:0-3432 GCA_964509325.1 uncultured Phycisphaeraceae bacterium | reverse complement strand
CGCCAGCGCCGCCACCGCCACCGCCAGACCGCCCGCCCCCGCCACGCACTCGCCCAGCATCGGCGCCAGCGTCACCATCGGCACCCTCGCCAGACCGCCCTTGAACACACCCCGCAGCGCCGCCAACTCGGCGTTGTCCACGCTCACGCACCCCGCGCCCTGCGGCACGATCGCGTCCACCTCGTCCGCCCGGCATCCCGCGTCGTCCAGCGCGTTCTCGATCGCGTTCCGCAGCCCCTCCCCGTCGTCCGCACCCCCCAGCGTGCTCGACAGCCCGGCCCCGAAGCCCAGCAGTTCCGCCCGCGCGCGGCCGCCCCGCGCCAGCGCCGTCTCGCGGCACTCGAGCATCAAGATGCCCCCGCCCTCCCCCAGCACACCGCCGCGAGCCTTGGGATCAAACGGACGCACCGCGGTCCACGGCTCGGACTCGTCGAACGCCGCCGCCGGCGCCAGCCGCTCCGCCAGTTCGAACCGCATCAAGCCCATGTGGTTGATCTTGCTCTCGCACGACCCCGAGAAGCAGGCGTCCGCCGCCCCCCGCTCGATCACCCGCATGGATTCACCGATCGAAAGCAGCCCGCTGGCCTCCGAGCACGTGATCGTGTTCGAGGGCCCCCGCGCGTCGTGCAGGATCGTCACGTGGCACGCCAGCATGTTCGGCAGGTACTTCAGCAGCCACAGCGGCGTCAGGTTGTCCATCCCCGCGTTCTCGCCCGGGTTGGGCGTCCCGCCCCAGCGCGCCAGGCTGAAACCCGCCCCCGCCGCCGACCCCGTCGCCGCGTCCACCGACGACGCCATCGCCGCCGCGAGCTCCGGCACCTCCGCCGCGATCAGCCCCGCCCCGATCTGGCAACCCACCCGCGACGGCGCGTACGTCGTCGCCGACTCCGCGCCTCCGCCCGGGTCCTCCGGCAGCACCGCCTTGGTCACCAGCCCGGCGTCCTCCACCGCGAACTTGGCGCAGACCACCGCCATCTCGGTGTCCCGCGCCATCACCTTCAGAGCCTTGCGGTAGTGCTTCGGCACGTGGTCCTTGGCGGTCAACCCGACCGCCTCCGCCGAATAGGGCGACGCGAACCCCGAGGCGTCGAACCGCGACGTCCGCCGAACCGCCGAACGCCCCGCCAGCAGCGCGTCCCACAGCGCCGCCGCGCCGACGCCGAAGCCGCTCACCGTGCCGATGCCCGTGATGACCACCCTGCGGTGCATGGGGCGGGAGTGTAGGGAGGGGCCCGAGCCGCGCGGGACCGGCACACGGGATCAGCGGGGGAACCCGCCGACGCCCTGCCCGTCGAAGCACCGTCCGCCGGTCGTTCTACCCTTTTCCCCGACGTGCCGACCCGCGCGCTCATCTGGGCTCTCTTCGCCGCGGCGTGCTCCATCGCGCTCCGCCCCCCCGCCCGCGCCGACGACACCCCCCACCCGCTTGAACAAGCCCGGGTTCTGCGCGAGCAGGCCCTCGCCGCCGCCGCCGCGGGGCGCCACACCGACGCGGCGCAGGCGTGGCGCGAACTCATCCGGCTCCACCCCGAGAACCCCTACCACCACTACAACCTCGCCTGCGCCCTCGCGCTGGCCGGCGACACCCCCTCCGCCGAGCGTGCCCTCGAAGAAGCCTTCGCCCACGGCTTCATCGACCTGTTCCACATGCAGCGCGACCCGGACCTCGCGAGCATCCGCGGCTCCCGCACCTTCACCCTGCTCATCAGGGGCTGGCCCGATCTCCTCGAAGCCCGCGGCATCGCCGACCTGCAATCGCTCAAGAACCGCTTCACCCCCGGCACGCCCCCCGCCGCCTACACCCACTTCTCCGACCCGGTCCTCCGCCTCCACTTCGCCTCCGCCTTCCGAGAGAGCAGCTTCGACGACGCCCGCGCCCAGATCACCCGCGTCACCGCCTGGGCACGCCGCGAGCTCTTCCCCCCGCCGCCCGCCGAAGACCTCGCCGCACGACCAGACCCGTGGGTGAGCGTCGTCCTCCCCACCCCCTCCGACTTCTTCCGCCTGGTGTTCTCCGACGGCGTCGGCGGCTACTACGACCGCGACCGCCGACGACTCGTCACCCAGGACCTCGGCCCCGGCCTGCGTCACGAGTTCCTCCACGTCCTGCACTGGCGCCACGCCGAGCGCCTCGGGCAACGCCACCCCCTGTGGATCATGGAAGGACTCGCCTGCCTCCTCGAAGACGTCGAGATGCCCGGCGAACCCGAATCAGGCGACTTCATCCTCAAGCCCTCGTGGCGCACCAACATCGCCCGCCGACTTGCCAAGATCGGCGGCCTCATGCCCCTCGAACGCTTCCTCGCCCTCCCCGACGAGAAGTTCATGGACGACCGCCCCCGCGCCCAGTACGCCCAGGCCCGCGCCCTGTGCCTCTTCCTCCACGAACAGAAACTCCTCCCCGCCTGGTTCCGCGCCTACACCGACACCTACGACAAAGACCCCACCGGCAGGCTCGCCCTCGAGAACACCTTCGACCTCCCACTCCCGCGCATCGAGCAGCGATTCCGAGCCTGGGCCGCCAAACTCCCCGAGGTCGCCGAGCAGGCCAAGCCCGCCCGCTTCGGCCTGGGCGTCTCCGTCAAGGGCGGGGCGGGCGACGGCGTGCTCATCTCCTCCATCGTCGCCGGCTCCCGACTCTCCCGAGGCGTCTCCAATCCCCTCCGCCACCGCGACGTCATCCTCACCATCGACGCGCAGCCCGTCCGAACCCTCGACGACTACGCCCGAATCCTCGGCGAGCTCAACGAGAAAATGGAACAACCACCCGAGGGCCCACCGCCCCCCCCAACCCCGCCCCCCGGCTTCACCGCCCTGGCCTCCGAGCCCCCGCTCCGCACCGGCCCGAAAGTGAAAGTCCAGGTCCGCCGAGGCACCCGCGAACTCGAACTCGAAGTCACCCTCATCGAAATCCCTGAAGGCTTTGTGGACTTCTAAGGCCGGGCCCCCGGCACCATCGGCCCTTCGTCCCCCGACGCGAACCGAGTACGATGCCCGCTCCACTTTGCGACCCGAAGGATCGGGTCCTGTTCGGCACGCAACACGATTCCCTCGACCTCCAACCCTCACGGAGGATTCCAGACCTCATGCGCATCCAAGTCACCGCCAAGCACATGGAACTCACCCCGGCCATCCAGCAGTACGCCGAGCAGAAGGCCGGGAAACTCCCCCGCTATTACGACGGCGTCCAGGCCATCGCGGTCGTCATCGAGCGCCCCCGTGCCGAGCAGGTCGAGGTCGAGATCCGCGCCGACGTCGAAAAGCACGCCGATTTCGTCGCCAGGGCCAACGGCCAGGACGTCTACGAGTGCATCGACCTGGCCGTCGACAAGGTCCACCGCCAGCTCGCCGAGTTCAAGGACCGCCTCAAGAACTCCAAGCACAAGTAGACACCGCGGCCCACGCGATCACCGCCCACGCCGGCGTCTGCCA
>CAZDYM010000295.1:0-3440 GCA_964509325.1 uncultured Phycisphaeraceae bacterium | reverse complement strand
CGCCTCGCGCAGCGACCGCGCCGCACCCGCCCGCACCGCCGCTCGCTTGTCGCCCAGCGCCCCGCGCAGAATGTCCACGCCCCGCGGCGTGCCCAGCTTCCCCGCCACCCGCAGCGCGTTGAAACTCGTGTGGTCGTCCGCGCTGCCCGCCAGCCGCTCCAACTCGGGCGCGGCGGCCTTGGCGAACTCAAGGCGGAACGCCAGCGTGATCCCCTGCACATCCAGCGGCGCGATCAACGCGTCCCGCGCCGCTTCCCGCGCCCCGGCTTCGGAACCCCTCAGCCGCGCCATCTGCGCCGACACCATCTCCTGAATCCGCCTGGCCTGCTCCGGCGAGATCGACGACGCCGTCACCACCTCCGGCGGCAGCGTCTGAGCCCACGCGCCCGGCCCCGGGCAGACCGCCCATGCCAGGCACAGCATCACCGCCCCCGCGGCGGCGCGGGACGCGGACAATCTCCGGTTGCGGCGAGGGTTCGGCATCGTCATCACGGTCTCATCGAAAAGGTCGGGGCCCCGGGCGGACACGCCGCCGATGGGGGTGGAGACTATCCGGGTGCCGGGAGAGGGAGTCAAACCACGCCTCGCCGGGCGTCCACCGGTGCCGACCCGTCACCCGACCGAACTCGCCGGTGAGCCCGCGGGTATCCTGAATAGAACCCGTCCGGAGCGCCCAAGCCCGCCGGAACGCCCCGTTCCCGCGCCCGGTCCGTCCTGGAGATTCGCACCGTGTCCGTTTCGGTTCTTGCCAAGTCCGCCCGCGTGCTCTTGGGAACCCTATGGGGCGGCGTTCTGGTCTTGTGCGGGCTGTGGCTGGTGGGCGGACCCTCCGGGCTGTGGCCCGACCGGGTCCTCGACGTCGACGCATCGTCCTGGTGGGCCGGCGTCGCGGCCATCGCCGGGGGGCAGTATGTCTTCCTCACCGTCGCCGCGGACCGATTGTGCCCGATGAACGACCGCCGACTGCCCGACGCGCTTCAATACCTCAGCGCGGGGGCACTGGGCATCGGCGTGATCGGGGTCCTCGTCTCCATGATCGGAGCCTCTTGATGCCTCAGCCTCCCGCCTTGATCACCCCTCGCGACACCCTCCGCCGACCGAGCCCGGCCGCGCTGGTGCTCGCGGCGCTGTGCGGCCTGCCCGCGGCGTGGGCCCGTCAAGACACCCCCGTTCCGACGCCGCCCGATCCCACGCCCCCCGTTTCTTCCGCGCCCGTTTCTCCCCCCCCCGCCTCAGCACCTCCCGCCGAGGCGGCCGCCGACCAGACCCCCATCGACAGCGACTCGCTGTTGGCCTGGGAGGACGGGCGTTACTGCGACCTCGCGACCCACCGCGTCTTGTTCCTGCTGCGCTCCATCGAGGCCCCGACGATCGAGCAGTACCGGGCGGCGGCGCTGGGGCTGCGGGTGGCGCGACGGTACAGGCCCGAGGACGCCGAGGTGCTCCGCGCCGAGATCGAAGCCTGGGACGCCGCCCAGGACACCGAAGCGGCCCTGGCCGGCGTGCGGGAACTGGTCCGACTCGACCCGAGCGACACCGTGGCGCTGCTCCGCGTCGCCGCCGCGCGCATCACCAACCTGCAGGACGCCGACCAGCGCCTCAAGGCCTACGAGGGGCTGATCAACTCCAAAGGGATCGACGCGGCGGTTCGCAGCCGGCTGGCCCTCGACGCCGCCCTGCTGGCCCGCGAGACGGGCGACGAGCGCGGGTTCCTCGACCGCCTGCTGCTGTCCACCAGCCTGGACGTGACCAACAAGGAGGCCGCCGCCCTCACCGTCACGACCTATCTCGACAAGTCGACGGACCCCGTCGAGCGCTTCGACCTGCTCTCGAGCGTCATCCTCGCCGACCCGCACGACCCCGAGCCGTACCGGAACCTGAGTTTCGAGCTGCGCCGGCGCCTGGCGTTCAAGGCCTCCGCCCGGTTCCTCGAACTGGCCCGGACGCTGAACTCGTACGAGGGCCGCTCCCCCACCGCCGCGCAGCAACTGGAGTACTTCCAGAGCATCTGGGACTCGCTCGGCCCCGAGAAGTGCCTGGAGCAGATCGAGCGCCTGGTGGACATGGAAGTCGTCGCCGAACGGCTGCGGCGCAAGCAACTCGAAGACAGCGGGCGCGACCCCGGCCCGCAGCGCGACATCCGCCTGCCCCCGTCGCTCGAGCGCGTCCGCCTGATGGTCCACGTCGCCCGCATGGACGACTCCGGGTCCGAGAACAGCGTCCGCAGCCTCGAGGGCAGCCACAACGAGGCCCTCACCAGCCTCGCCACCAATCCCCCCGAGGCGCCCCCAGGCCAGGAACTGCCCGTCGAGCAGCGCGGCGAGGCCGTCCGGCGCTCCCTGCTCACGGACTTCGTCTGGGTCCGACTGTTCTCCGGCACCCGCCTCGACACCGTCGAGGCCGACATCGAGGAACTCTCCAAGCCCGGCGCCGAGGGATCGCCCGAACTCAGCCCCGAGGCCCTCAACCGCTTCCGCGGCTGGCTGCACGTCGTCCGCGGCGAACTGGCCGAAGGCCGCGCGCTGCTCGAACCGCTCGCGGCGACCGACGGCTCGGCGCTGTGGGCCCTGGGCGTGGCCTGCCAGCGCGAGGGCGAGACCGACAAGGCCGCCGGCTACTTCGAGCGCCTGGCCCGCGAGTACTCCTCGACCGCGCTGGGCAGCGCCGGCCGCCAGCGCTGGGAGCGTCTCAAGGGCGTCCCCTTCGAGACCGGCCCCGTCGCCGCCACCCTCAACGGCCACGGCCTGCGCTTCGCCCCCTGGCTCGAAGACACCATCAAGGACGCGCGACGCTACATCAGCGTCGAGGTGTCCAGCCCCAAGCCCGTCCTTCATCCGCTCGACCTCCGCGCCGACGCCCGCGTCGTCCTCACCAACGTCTCGCGCCAGCCCATGGGGCTGGGCGTGGGGCGCTCGATCAACCCGCGCATCCTGCTGGGTGTGCAGCTGGTCATGGGCGGGCGGGCCGTGTCCGCCGAGGTCCGTCCCGAGGTGCTGAACCTGGCCCGGCGGCTCCGCCTCATGCCCGGCGAGAGCATCGACGTCACCGTGTGGGGCGGGCGCGGCGATCTGGCCCGCCTCTTCGATCTCCGCCCCACCCAGGGGGCGCAGATCCGCTGGACCGCCACGCAGGGGTTCGTGTTCTCCGAGGGCTCGCTCCGCCCCGGCGCCACCTCGGTGCGCGCCCAGAGCCCGATGTTCTCCCGCAACCCGCTCCGCGCCACCCTCAAGCAGGAGAACCAAGGGCGTCCCCGCCAGCGGGGCGACGCCCCGCCGCCGCCCGCGCCGCCCATCACCACCGAGGCCATCGCCTCCAGCGTGCTGAACGACACCGGACCGGCGTCGTTCCACGCCCTGGCGCTGGCGTGCTACCGCGTGGGCCCCTCGCGCCGCGACAGCGACATCGACCCCGTCACCGAGGGCGACGCCCGCACCCTGGCC
>CAZDYM010000294.1:0-3449 GCA_964509325.1 uncultured Phycisphaeraceae bacterium | reverse complement strand
CGAAGCCCTGCTCACCGTCGTCGCGGACGACGACGTGCAGGTGTTCATCAACGGCAACCTCGTCGTCGACGATCAGGACGGCCTGGGCGGTCCCGTCAACATCGTGAACGCCGCCCCCTTCCTCGTCGCCGGGGAGAACCTCATCGCCGTCGTCGCCACGGACGCCATCTGCTGCGGTCGATTCGTCGGCGTCGCGCTCCAGCTCCCCGGCAGCATCACCGACTGCAACAACAACGCGGTCCCCGACCGTTCCGAAATCGCCTCGGGCGCCGTGCCCGATGTCAACGGCAACGGCGTGCCCGACGAATGCGAGGGCGTCACGCAGCCGCTCCGCCCCTACCCCTTCGACCAGCAGACCGCCGTCAGCCCGCCCGGGTTCACCATCGACCTCACGGACATCCGAGGCCGCGCCGCCGACCTCAACGCCGACGGGCTGATCGACCTCATCACCGCCGGCGGGGTCGATCCCAAGGTCTTGCTGCGCGGCGGGCCGGGCGAACTCATGTACTTCAGCCCCACCCTGCCCTCCGTCGGCAGCCAGCTCTTCGACGCCGTCGCCGCGGACTTCAACAACGACGGACGCACCGACCTCGTCTTCTCGCGCGCCGGCGCCGACCCGATCGTCGCGCTCCGCAACGTCGCGAACAGCCCGCTCAGCTACGTCGTCACGACCAGCGGCGGCGCCGATGCATCGAACATCGCGCGCCTCGCCGTCATCGACGCCGGCAGCGACGGTCGGAAGGACCTCCTGGCGCTCGGTGTCAACGGCCAGTTCAGGCTCTTCCGCAACACCGGCGCCGGCTCCGCCATCCAGTTCACCCCGGAGAACATCCCCATCCCCGCCCTCACCAGGGGCGACGGCGGCATCGACATCCTCGTCCGCGACCTCGACTCCAACGGCTTCGACGACATCGTCGTGCTCTTCGGCGGGTACGTCACGCTGCTGGGCGGCCCCAACGGGTTCATCCCCGGCGGGAGCTCCGACAACGCCCCGGCCTACTCCGCGCTCGCGCTGGCCGACCTCGACCGCTTCGGCGGCGTCGACCTGTTCCGCAGCCGCATCGACGGAACCTCGGAAGTCGTCGACCCGATCACATCCCAGGTCGAGTTCACCATGAACTCCGGCGGCTTCCAGTCCCTTTTCCCCGGCGATATCGACCAGAACGCCCGCGAAGACCTGGCCGCGGTCAGGGCCGACGGCGGGCTCTCCTGGATCACCATCCAGGATGACCCGTTCGTTCTCGCCGAGCGCAGGGTCACCACGCCCCCCGGCTTCGTCTCGGCCCTGCTCGCCGACATCGACCCCGACGGCGACCTCGACCTCATCGCGCTCGAAGCACTCACCACCGGCTTCGGCAACGACGAGGGCGGCGCCGACGACAACCCGCGGAGCGGGTCCCCGGCCCGCTTCCGCATCATCCCCAGCCGCGTCCCGCACCGGAACCTCGACATGTTCGGCATCACCCAGGTCGCCGGGGCCGCCGACGCCCCCACCGCCGCCGCCGCCGCCGATATCGACGGCGACGGGACGCTCGACCTCGTGACGGCGTCGTTCTTCGACGACGCCGTGTCGTGGCGCCGCCCCGTCCTTTTCGACAGCCAGGGCTGGCAACGCACCGTGGTCGCGAGCACGGGCACCAACCCAAAGGTGGACGGCCCCTCCGCCGTCGCCGTCGCGGACCTCGACAAGGACGGCGCCACCGACATCATCGCCGCCGGAATCCTCAACAACACCGTCGTGTGGTACGAAAACAACGGCGACGGCTCGGGCTGGACACCCCGGTCGGTGGACGCCGGCGCCACCGGCGTCTCGTGCCTCGCCACCTCGGACGTCAACTCCGACGGACGCACCGACATCGTCGCGGGCCTGTCCAACGGCACCATCCGCGTCTACTACAACAACGTCGGCCTGCCCCACGGGCTCCCGGCGTTCAGCACGGACAACATCCTCACCAGCGGCGGCGCGGTCCGCGCCGTCGTCGCGACCGATCTCGACCGCGACGGCCTGGTCGACCTGGTCGCCGCCGACAACGCCGGCTTCATCCGCGTGCTGTCCCAGAGCTCGCCCGGGGTCCGGGGCTCCACGCTGCCGGAGTTCACGCCGCTCGCCCCGATGCCGAGCCCGTCACCCACGGCGCTGCTCGTGCGCGATTTCAACGGTGACGGTCTGCCCGACATCGCCCACAGTTCCTCGTCCGACGCCACGGTGACGCTGCGCCTGCAGACGTCCCCGCGCCTCTTCGGGGCGCCGAGCGTCGTCGCGAGCGGGCTCGCCGGCGCCTCCGCGCTGGCGGCGGGCGACTTCGACCTCGACGGCGACGCCGACCTCGCCGTCGCCGGGCGGCAGATCACCGACATCATCCGACTCACCAACAACGGCAACGGCACCTTCCAGCTCTTCAACTGCTTCACCTCGATCGAGGGCGCCTCCGCGATCATCGCCGCGGACTTCGACTCCGACGGGCTGGACGACCTTCTCGCGGCCTCGTTCGTCAACGACAAGTTCCTGTGGATCAAGAACAACTCCTCGGCGTTCTACGCCTTCGCCGTGGGCGAGGCCTCCGCCGTGTCGGAGGGTTCGAGAGCCGCCGTCGCCAGGGTGGACGCCACCCAGTTCGGCCGCCCGGGCGACCTCAGCTTCGCCTACAGCCGGTTCATCGCGTTCTTCCAAAGCCGGGGCTCCGTCCCGGGCCAGCCGAGCCCGGTCCCGCTGACCGAGCCGCAGATCAACGCGCTGATCTCCCGCATCGAGGTCTTCGCGGACACCAACGACAACAGCCTGTGGGACACCGGCGACGCGAGCATCGGCTTCCGCCAGGGGCCGTTCAACTTCGAAACGTTCGACCTCTCCAACGTGGTCTCCTTCCCGCTCAACACCGCGAGCGCCGACAACCGCATCCCGCCCGACGGACGCGAGGAGTTCTTCGTCGTCGTCACCACCCAGAGCGCCGCCTCGTCCGCTTCCCCGAACACCTTCGCGATGCTCGTGAACGTCTCGGGCAGCACCTTCGTCGACACCCGCTTCGGCGAGCCGGTCGAGCCGCGCTTCGGCGGGTTCTACGCCGGCAACACCGTCAGCGTCGGCCCGGACTTCAGGCCCTTCTGCCCCACCGACATCAACCAGAACGGCGTCACCGATACCCCAGACCTGGTCGCGTTCCTCGGTTCCTACGGCGAATCGATCCAGCCGTACACCCGCGGCGACGTCAACGGCGACGGACGCGTCACCACCTCCGACCTCGTGCGCATCCTCGCGAACTTCGGGACCGACTGCCGCTGAATCCCGCCGACGTCCGTCAGCCTCAGCGCCCGAGCGTCTTTTCGAGCGCGCGCCGGGAGGCCGCCGGGTCGAACCCGCGGCGAACCAGCGCCGCGAAGAGACGACGCTTCAACGCGGACGGGTCCACGCGCGCCGCCGCGCCGGCCGCGGCACGCCTCCGGGCGAAACG
>CAZDYM010000293.1:0-3462 GCA_964509325.1 uncultured Phycisphaeraceae bacterium | reverse complement strand
CGGGACCCCGCCCAAACGCACCGGGCGTTCCGCTCGATGACGCCGCAACCCTTTCCCAACCCCTCGACGCCGTGATCCTAACACCATCCTACCAAGAAATCCCTTCCCCGAGGTGGCTCAGGAACCTCCCGGAGTTCCCCGGCCCCAGCCGGTCCATCACCCCGATCAGCGACCGCATCGAGTCCGCGGGTTCAAGCGGTGCGTTCGGGCCGCCCATGTCGGTCTTGTTCCAGCCCGGGCAGACGCTGACGCACACAAAGCCCCTCGAGGAAAGCTCGTGGTGCATCGCCATCGTGAGCATGTTGAGCGCCGCCTTGCTCGATCGATACGACCACGAGAACCCCGCGCTGCTCTGGGCGATGCTCCCCAGCGTGCTGCTGATGTTCACGATCAGTTTCCGCCCGCCCAGTTCGAGGTTCGGCCGCAGCGCCCGCGTCAGCAGCGCCGGTCCGAACACGTTGGCCCCGAACACCCGCTGGAACTCCCCGAGGCTCAGTTCACCCAGCGAGGGATCCTCGCCGAACACCCCGGCGTTGTTCACCAGCACGTCGATCGGCTGCCCCTTCAGCGCCGCCGCCAGCGATTCGATGCTCGGCCCCGACGAGACGTCGAGCGCCAGCACGTCGGGCGTCAACGCCCGCAGCGCCGTCGCCTCTCGCGGCGAGCGCGCCGTCCCGAACACCCGCTCGCCGCGGGCTCGCAACTGCTTCACCATCTCAAGTCCGAGTCCGCGGTTCGCGCCGGTCACGAAGTAGGTTGCGGGCATGCCCGCATGCTATGCCGGCAGCGACAGCCGGGCGATCCACGCCGCGGGCGCCAGGACCACATCCCCGGCGCGGCTCACTCGACCTTCGGCTTGCGTCCCGGGACGTACTGATCGGCGGGGATCCCTTCGCTCAACGACGGGGCCGAGTCAAACACGTTGGTCGACGTCTTCAGGATGATGAAGACCGCCACCAGCAGCAGGACCACCGCGATCACGATCTTGACGCCGTTGCCTTTCATGCTTTGCTCCTCAAGGGGGTCGCTCCCATCGTACCCCGCCGCCCGCCGGCACGCCAAACCTTCTCGTCGGCCCCGGCGGTCGGCCCCATGCCACGCCCTACAGGTCCCGACCCTTCAGCCCCCCGTTGGTCATCATGTACTGGCAGTCGTACGAGCTGCTCGCCGCCGCGGTGAAGTACACCTTGAACATCGGGCCGGCGTTCTCCTTCGAGTTCGTGTAGCTCAGCGGGATCGCCTCGCGGTACGGGATCGTCGCCCGCGCCGACCCGTCTCCCAACGCCACGGGGCACACCGCGTCCTGCTCGAACCACGCGTCGCGGTTGGGGTTGTGCCACGCGTTCCACATGTAGAACAGCACCTTCTGCGACGGGTAGTCCATCGTCGCCTGCACGTTCCGCCGCACGAACTTGATGAAGTTCTCGCTCCCGGCGCCGGGGCCGAAGGGCGTGTTGTAGCGGAACTCCCAGGGCGGGATCCCCGGCCCCTCGACCAGGGGCGTGCCGTCGTACTTGAACGCGTACAGCCGCCAGTCCGTCAGCGCCGCGATCACGTACCGGTACGAGCCGTTGATGCACGGGATCCCGTCGATGAGCGGCGCGGTGTACACGTTGGGCGACATCTGGCTGGGGGTCCGGAAGCCCTTCAGCGTGAACCACCCGTTGGGGTTCGTCGCGGTGCTCCCCGCGGTCTGGGCGCGGTTGGACACGTTCTGGCGCAGCCTCGGCCAGGCCGAGCGGGCCGCCGTGTCCGAGGGCGACAGGAAAATCGGGTCGAACACGTCCGAGCCCGTCCGGTCCAGCATGTACTCCGCCAGGTACATCCAGTAGCAGTTCCACGCCTGCGCCGTCAGGCTGTTGATGAACTCGCTCCCGTTCAGCACGTTCTCGACCGCGGCGGGCGAAGTCGAGGTCAGCGGGCCGCCCCCGTCACCGAACGTCACCCCGCTGGCCGGCAGAGACTCGATCGCGAAGCGGTACGGCACCGGGCCGCTGATCCGGTTCTCCGGCGTGCGGTAGTTGTTCTTGGGCACGTGCGGCAGTTCGTCCTTGTTCGCCGCCGCGAAGTTCGACACCCCCTGCCCGTGCTGCTTCATGTTCGCCGTGCACAGGCTGATCCGGGCCTGACGACGCACCTCACCAATGGTCGGAAGCAGGATCGAGATCAGCAGCGCGATGATGCTGACCACCACAAGGAGTTCGACCAGCGTGAACCCACGCCGACCGCTCCGCACAACCGAGTTCGTCATGGTCCGCCTTTGCACAGTCTTTGCAGAAGAATCACCCGCACCGCGAGCCCCACGGCGGGGCGACGAGCGTCATGGCGTGCCGGTGCGGGAACGCCGCGCCGACCGCAGTCTAGGGCGAAACCGGTGCCGGTCGGGCCGGGGAATCCCCGATTCCAATGACCGAATCCGGGGCACGGGCAACCGTGCGGCACGGCCCACCGCCCGAGAACAAGAAAGCCCCCGGGTCCGTGTGGGCCCGGGGGCGTCGTGAACTCAGCAAGAAACGACGGGCCAACGCCCGCGCGGGGTCAGAGGTCGCGCCCCTTCAGCCCGCCGGCGGTCATCATGTACTGGCAGTCGTACACGCTGTTCGAAGCCGCGGTGAAGTAGACCTTGAACATCGGGCCGGCGTGCTCGGCCTGGTTGGCGCCGCTGAGCGGGATCGCTTCACGGAACGGCACGGTCGCCCGCGCCGAGCCGTCGCCCAACGCCACGGGGCACACCGCGTCCTGCTCGAACCACGCGTCGCGGTTGGGGTTGTGCCACGCGTTCCACATGTAGAACAGCACCTTGTGCGACGGGTAGTCCATCGTCGCCTGCACGTTCCGCTTCACGTATTTGATGAAGTTCTCCGCGCCGGCGCCGGGGCCGAAGGGAACGTCGTAGCGGTTGCCGGGAATTGTAATCAGGAACGTCCCGTCGGGCTTGTAGGCGTAGAGCCGGTAGTCGGTGAGGGCCGCAATCGCGTAGCGATACGACCCGTTGACCGCCGTGATGCCGTCCACGACGGGCGAGCTGTTCGACGGCAATGTGAACCACCCGTTCGGGTTGGTCGCGGTGCTGCCCGCGGTCTGGGCGCGGTTCGAAATGTTCTGGCGCAGGCGGGGCCACGCGGTCCGCGCCGAAGTATCCGAAGGAGAGATGAAGATCGGGTCGAACACGTCGGCCCCGGTGCGGTCGATCATGTACTCCGCCAGGTACATCCAGTAGCAGTTCCACGCCTGGGCGGTGGTGGCGTTGATGTACTCGCTGTTGTTCAGCACGTTGGTCACCGCCGCGGGAGAGGTCGCCGTCAGCGGGCCGTTGGTATCGCCGAAGGTCACCCCGCTGGCCGGCAGCGACTGGATCGCGAACCGGTACGGGACGGGGCCCGAGAGGCGGTTCTCGTTGGTGCGGAAGTTGTTCTTGGGCACGTGCGGCAGTTCGTCCTTGTTCGCCGCCGCGAAGTTCGA
>CAZDYM010000292.1:0-3468 GCA_964509325.1 uncultured Phycisphaeraceae bacterium | reverse complement strand
GCCGGCCTGCGCCGGCTCTTCGCGCTGCGCGTCCGCGGCGAGGTCAGGGCCGCGCTCGAGCACGCCCCGGGCCACCAGAAACTCACCCGGCTCTGGGGCCCACTAGGCACCGGCGCCGAACTGAACGACCAACTCGCCCTGCTGGTGTGCGAGGGCGCGTTCCTGAGCGCCCCCGAGCACGGGCGCATCCGCACCTTCGCCGACTTCACCGCGCGCTACGAGGCCGGGTTCGGCTCCATCGTCTCGCAAAGCCTCTCCGCCGTCGCCGTCGTCACCGAGGTCATCGACGCCCTGCACCGCGTCCGCCTGCGCCTCGAATCCATGCGGACCAGCAGGGCGGCGGCCGAGTGGGCCCCCGCCCTCGAAGGCGTCGCGAACCAGGTGGACCTGCTCTGCCCCAAGGGGTTCCTGCTTTCGACCTCATCCATCGGCGGCACGCTGACCAACGTCGCCCGCTACCTCCGCGCCGCCGATGCACGCCTGCAGAAGGTCCAGCAGGGCCGGATTGCCCAGGACCAGGCCCGCGCCCAGGAACTCCGACCGCACCTGCGCCGTTGGCTCGACGCCCGCGACAGCGCCGACGAGACGCCCCTGGCCAAGCGCGCCGCGCTGCACGCGTACCGCTGGATGCTCGAAGAGTTCCGCATCACCCTCTTCGCCCAGGAACTCCGCGCCCCCGGGCCCGGCCCCGCGGTGACGCCGAAGCGCCTCGAGGAACAGTGGGCGCTGGTCGCGACCGCGAGCGCATGAACGAGCGTGAAGTGCGTCGTGCTCCGCGCGAGTTCCGCTTATGTAAACCGCTTTACCCGACCTCCCGGTCCGGATATGCTCGCACGCCATGGCGCACGGCGTGGACATCTTCGGGACCCCCAAGGCGCTGGTCGGCATGGTGCACGTGCCGGCGCTGCCCGGCACGCCCGCCAACACCCTGAGCGTGAGCCAGATCGCCGGCCAGGCCGTCGAGGAGGCGTGGCTGCTGGCCGAGGCGGGGTTCGATGCGATCATCATCGAGAACATGCACGACACGCCGTACCTCATGCGGGAGGTCGGGCCGGAGATCGTGTCGGTGATGACGGTGGTGGGCGACGCGGTGCGCGAAGCGGTGTCGGTGCCGCTGGGCATCCAGATCCTCGCCGGCGCGAACAAAGCGGCGCTGGCGGTGGCCCACGCCGTGGGCGCGCAGTTCATCCGCGCCGAGGGGTTCGTGTTCGCCAGCGTGGCGGACGAGGGCCTGCTGGCGACGGCGGACGCGGGGCCGCTGCTGCGGTACCGCAGGGCCATCGGCGCGGAGAGCGTGCGGGTGCTGGCGGACATCAAGAAGAAGCACTCGGCGCACGCGATCACCAGCGACGTCGAACTCGCGGAGACGGCTCGGGCGGCGGAGTTCTTCGGGGCCGACGGGGTGATCGTCACCGGCACGGCGACGGGCCGCCCCACAAGCGTCGAGGACGTGCGGGGCGTGCGGTTCGCGACCAAACTGGCGCTGTGCGTGGGGAGCGGGGCGACGCCGGACACGATGCGGGAGCTGTTCCAGTACGCCGACGCGGTGATCGTGGGGAGTTGGTACAAGCAGCGCGGCGAGTGGAGGAACCCGCCGGACCCGGTGCGGGTGAAGGACCTGGTGCAGGCGGCCAACCGGGCGAGGATGTAACGGGGCGGCCAGTCCCCGCGGCGCGGTCACGCTCCGCCGTTCTGGTCTCTCGTTCGTGATCTCGCGCTTCCGCCCCCGTATCGTGCCTGCGTGCCGCCGTCCCTTTGTGCCTATTTCAAGTAGTTCCCCGCCACGAACCCCGCGTGGGCGTCCAGGTTCGTGACGAGGTATCTCAAGGCGTCGGCGGCGTGGTCCGGGCCGTCCTTGACGGGTTCGTCCGAGAGATTCGGCGGGGGCGGGTAGTGGTAGGTGCTCAGGGATTCGATGAGCGTTGTGCATCGCGGGTGGATGATGAGGCGCGGGCCGCGGGCGGCGCGGTCGTGGGCGAGGCGGGCGCGGACGAGGTCGAGGCCGTGGGCGATGGAGGTGCGGCGGGCGCGGACGGCGTGGGCGTGCTGCCTGATGACGGCGGCGTGGCTGAGGCCGGACTGGGCCTCGGCGGCGCGGCCCGCGGGGTCGATGGCGATCCAGGCGGGCCGGTCGTGCCCGCGTGATTCGATGATGTTCAGGTGCTGCTCGAGGGTCAGGCGGGCGGCGCTGTGCTCGTCGAAGACGAACAGCACGTCCGACACGGGGTCGTGCCGCGCCCACAGGAACACCGTCGGGGCGCGGAAGCCGAAGTCCATGCCCGCGATGACGACGGCGGGGGCGGCCGCGGCGTCGGACCACGGCCGCTCGCGGACATGGACGGCGTGATCGAACTCGGGGTACACGCTGTGGTCGCGGCGCGGGCGGAGGCAGAGCATCTCGGACTCCCATCGCGCGGGGGAGACGCGGTGCTTCATGCGGATGGCGTCGTCGATGGCGAGGTGCCCGACGCCGACCTTCGCGCGGCCGGCGCAGTCGGGCAGCAGCGGGCAGGCGCGGCAGGCGCGCTCGGCCGGGCAGTTCTCGAGGACATCGGCGACGCCCCACTTGAAAAGGCGGCGCGGGGGATGGGCGGTCGGGCCCCGCGCCCCCGCGTCCGCGATCGGGACGGAGCGCTCCGACTCTCCGTGCAGCGCGGGCCCCGGGCCGGCGCTCGGGGTGGGTTGGGCGGCTCCGGCGATGAGCCTGGACATGAGGCCGTGGGGCTCGTGGCAGGTGGAGAGGGCTTCGATGGTGGCGTGGACGTGGCGTCCCGCGAGCGTGGCGGAGCGCGGGGCGAGCTGGGCGGCGGCCCAGACGCCGTCGTCGAAGAGCTCGGCCTCGTCGCAGCGGAGTTTGTGGGGGCGGGTGCCTCGGACGGAGGCGTGCGACTGCGCGAGCGTTTCCGCGCTGGAGGCGTTGACGAGGCGGAGGCGCCGTTCGGTGACGGGGCCGTCGACGAGCGGGCGGAGGACGGGTGATTCGAAGAAGCGGCGCAGGTGGGCGTGGAGTCGCTGGGACTGTTCGAGCGAGCCCCCGAGGGTTTTCACTTCGATGCCGGGCTTGAAGACGAGGTCGAGCGCGGTGGCGAGCGCGGCGTAGAAGGTTTTGCCGCCGCCGCGGCAGGCCCAGACGACGGCGTCGGGTTTGCTCGGCGCGTCCGGGCCGACGCGCGGTTCGTCGAAGGCGTACCAGAGGTAGGCGAGCGGGCCGGTGCCGGTGACGGGGTCCGGCTCGTCGGGCACCTCGATGTCGAGCACGAGCGCGAGCCAGGCGCGGAGGTGGCGCGGCGAGCGGGGGCGGAGATGGGGTGAAAAGAGCGAGCGCGGCGGGGGCGTTCGGCGGGGTGGCGGCGGCGTCCCGGGCGGGCGCACGAGCGTGAGTGTGGTGGTCAATCGGCGGGCTCGCTGGTGGCGCGGTCGGGGTCGAGCGCGGGGGATTGGACGGGAGTGGCGATCGGCGCGGCGGGT
>CAZDYM010000291.1:0-3473 GCA_964509325.1 uncultured Phycisphaeraceae bacterium | reverse complement strand
GAACCGCCCCGCGCTGCGGTCCCTGCGGCAGCAGCCTCACTTGCACGCCCTGCTGCACCGCGATGACGCCGTTGCCCGCCCGGAACAACTGCCGACCTTCGCGGTCGATGCCCTGGAACACCAGCCCCTCGCGCGTCGCGAAGGCGCCGACCCCCTGCGCCAGCGCCGGGTCATGCCCCGCCCCGTCCAGCGCCAGCGCCGATCGCCCCGTGAACACCGGCGGCGGGGCCGCGTGCCCCTCGGCGATCTTCGACACGGCATCGAACGGCGTCCCGCCCGGCCACTTCACGCCCAGGCGGTTCAGCCGCGCCTCCATCGCCGCTTCGCCGTAGGACTGAATCAGGAACGAAAAATCCGGCGCCGGTCCGCCACCCGCCCCGAACCCGCCGCCGACCATCCCCCGGTTGCGCAGGTTCGCGTAATACCCCAGCGGCACGCGGACCTCGATCCGCTCCCGCGGCATCGACCGCTTCAGCAGCGCCGCGTCCATCCGGCCGAGTTCCCGCTGCACGCCCTGCGGCGCGGGCTCCTCCGCCCCGGCGCCCTCGCCCGGCTGGCGCGGCTCCGGCGCTGGGCCGCGCAGCACGGCCTCGCGGTCCTTCAGACGCAGAATCTCCAGCAGCACGCTCTCGCCCGGCTGGTAGCTCTGGATCAGCGAGATGGTCCGGTTGAGGGCGAGTTGTTGGCGCATCCCCGCCGGCAGCGCCGGATCAGAGACCACCGTCTTGGCCCCGTCGAGCGCCACGATGATGTCGCCCCATTCGAGCAGCCCGGCGTCGATCGCGGGCAGACCGCGGTTGAGCTCCACCACGATGATGCCGCGGTCCTCGCCCTCCGGGAGATCGAGCCCGATGCCCAGGGCCGGCCTCGGGCTGAGCGCGAAACGCGCCTTGAAGGCGGTGACGAGGCGCTGGGCCTGCTCCGGGCCGATGCCCGGGTCGGCCATTGCCACCCCGATGGCGTCGAGCGCCAGACGAGGGTCCTCGCGGAGTCGCTTGGAGGCGGCCTCACGCACGCCGTAGTCCGCAGACTCCAGCGACGGGAGCAGTTCCCGCACCGCGGCGAGGTCCTCGGGCACGAACGCCGAAGCCAGCGACCAGCCCGGGGCCGCCAGCAGCGCAAGGCACCAGGCGCGGGCGGTCAACGTTCGGTCGCGGCGTGGCATGGGCTCATTCTAGGCGGCGGCGCCGCGCCGGCTCAGACCGACTCCGGCGGGGACGCGGGGGCGGGCTCCTCGGGGCGGGCGGGCTCGGCGGGCTCATCGACCTCCGGCTCCTCGTGCCCCATCCCGCCCTGATCGTTCTCTCCGTCGTGCTCGTGCTCCCAGCGGGCCCGCTCGCGGCCCTCCTGAAGACCCGCGTCGTGCCCCGCGCCGGCCCCGATGATCCCCGCGAAGATCATCGATCCCAGGTCGCCCGTACCCAGCAGGCCCGCCGCGTTCACCAGCAGCGACGGGTCGCCCCGGCCGGTCAGCACCAGGTCATCGCCCGCCCAGCGCGTGATGAACACGCACGGCCTGGCCCCGGCACGCAGCTCCGCCAGCGTGGGCACCACCTGCGCGACCTCGCGGGGGCCGGAACTCTCGGGCGAGCGCGCGAAGTTCGTCAGCGCCGAGCCGAGCATCTGCAGCAGCGGGTACCCGTCACGCATCGTCGAGGCGTTGTCAACGAAGGTCACGCTGGTGGCGTTGCCCACCACGCCCTCCGCCGCGGACCCGAACGCCGCGTTGCCCGCCAGCCCCTTGGTCGTTCCCGCCGACGCCCCCGCCGCATGCGCGGCGGCGCTCATCGCCGACTGCGGGCTCAGGCCCACCACCATCCACTTGCCCACCATCGCGATGGTCGGCTCGACGGGCAGCGGCAGCCCGGGGCCGCGGAGCGACATGAACCGAACACCCTGCAGGCCCGGCGCGGACGCCGGCGCCGCCCACGTTTCGATCCGCACCACCCCCGGCTTGGGGCCGTCTTTCTTCATCTCCTGCTCGATGGCGCGGTTGGCGGCGTCCGCGGCCTTCTGCAGCGCCGCGCCGAGCCTGGCCCCGTCCTTGACCTCGACGAACGCCACCCCGGAGAACACGGAGTTGCCGCCGGTGGTCTCGGAGACGGCGATCGCCGCGGTCTCGCCCAGCGACGCGATGACGTCCTGCTCGACGTTGATCCCGAGTTGCGTGTTGACCTCGTTGATCGCCCGCTCAAACTCCTGCGCCCCTTGCGGGATGCCGCGGATCTGGCCCGTGATCCTCGACCACGTTCCCATCGGGTCGACTTTGCTCACCGACGCGAACACCGCGTCACCCGGGATCACCGCCAGGTCCGCCTCGCTCACCGTCGTGCGCACCAGCCCGAGCTTCTCGGCGAACTTGCCCGCGCGGCGCACCGTCAGCGTCGAACCCATCGCCTCGGCCCCGGCCGTCCAGACCACCTCCGCCGACATCGCGTCGGGACCGAGGACCCCCATATCGCGGAACCCCTGCATCACCTGGTCGCCGTTGGGCACCATCCCCGACACCATCCCGCCGAACATCTCCGCCACCGGCGTGATGGCGGGCATGTCGATCACCATGCGACCGACCGCGTTGCCCCCGGGCGGGGCCGCCGGCAACGCGCCCCAGAACGCCCCGTCCGGGTCGGGCACATGGCCGAACATCACCTCGAAGCGCCAGCCCTCCGCGCCCTGACGCGGGCCGTACAGCAGTGTGCCCGGGGGCAGCACCACCGCGTTCATGCCCTTGAACCGGTCGCTGGGGCGGACCCTGATCTCATCCTCATCGCCGCCGCCGCCCCGCATCGCGAACTTCCGCGCGTTCTCCACTCGGTCCATCATCGCCTGCGCCGCGTTCTGGTCCTTCGCGGCGTAGGAGAGCACCACGCCGATCTTCGGCATCCGCGAGCGCTCGTCGAACCCCTGCTGGATCACCGCGAACCGCGCCGGACCCGTCAGCATGTCGGTCGCCAGTTGCACGATCCCCTCGGGCATGTTCCCGGCGCCGGGCCCCATGCCGGGGGTGTTCAGGATCTCCGTCACCCGCACCGGGATCAACTTCAACGCCGAGACCAGCCCCGCGTCCTTGGGCGAGGCAAGCATCGTCATGCAGTCGCCACGCTCCAGCGCCAGCAGCGTCCTGACCGGCTCGGCGGGTTTGCCTTCACCCCCCGCGTTCTGACCAAGCGCCGTGAGCGCCGAACCGGCGAGAGCAACCAGAACAACCGCGGGCTTCACAAGGGTTCGCATGGGGTTCTCCGCTGAAGTGTGTCGGGCAGTGCGTGGGGTCAGGAGCCGGTGATGACGCGGCGGGTCGGAGGCCGTGCCCCGGCCCGTCGGAAGACGGCGCACAACCCCCTCCATTGAAGGGCCGCGCTCCATCTCGCGTCTTTGGGGAGACCGACCCGAGCATTTCAGCCCCACGAAGGACGCACGCCAGAACCACCCGCGCCACGCCGCCCCCCCCCCCCCCGGCCCCCGGCCCTCGGCCC
>CAZDYM010000290.1:0-3507 GCA_964509325.1 uncultured Phycisphaeraceae bacterium | reverse complement strand
CGAGGCGCTCCTGGATGATGTCCATGTGGAGCAGGCCGAGGAAGCCGCAGCGGAAACCGAAGCCGAGGGCCTCGGAGTGGACGGGCTGGAAGGTGAAACTGGCGTCGTTGAGGGCGAGTTTGTTGATGGCCTCGCGGAGTTCCTCAAAGTCGGAGCCCTTCGACTCGCTGCCGCTGGTGGGGTAGAAGTCGCAGAAGACCATCTGCCTGGGCTCTTTGTAGCCGGGCAGGGGCTGCGGGGCGGGGTCGTTGTCGAGGGTGATGGTGTCACCGACGCGGACGTCCTTGAGGGTCTTGATGTTGGCGATGAGGTAGCCGGTTTCCCCGGGGCCGATCCCCTCCTTGCCGAGCTTGACGGGCTTGGGGGTGTACTTCCCGATCTCGGTGATCTGGAAGGTTCGTCCGGTGCCCATCATGCGGATTTTGTCGCCGACGGCGAGGCGTCCGTCGAACAGTCGAACGTAGATCACGACGCCGCGGTAGTCGTCGTAGTGCGAATCAAAGATCAGGGCGCGGGTCTGCGGCATCTGCGGGGCCCGGGGCGGGGGCAGCCGGTCGCACACGGCGGCCAGCAGCTCGGGCAGTCCCTGGCCGGTCTTCGCCGACACGTAGATGCAGTCCTCGGCGGGCAGACCCAGAACCTGCTCGATCTCCATGGCGACGCCGTCGGGGTTCGCGCTGGGCAGGTCGATCTTGTTGACGACGGGGATGAGCTTCAGGTCGTTCTCAACCGCCATGTAGGCGTTGGCCACGGTCTGGGCCTCGACACCCTGCGTGGAATCGACGACAAGGATGGCGCCCTCGCAGGCGGTGAGGGCGCGGGATACCTCGTAGGAGAAATCGACGTGCCCCGGGGTGTCGATGAAGTTGATCATGTAGTCCTCGCCGTTGTGCCGGTGTTTCACGGTGACGGCGGAGGCCTTGATGGTGATGCCTCGCTCGCGCTCGAGGTCCATCGAGTCAAGGATCTGCTCCTTGGCCTCGCGCTCGCTGACGGCGTTGGTGGATTGGAGCAGACGGTCGGCGAGGGTGGACTTGCCGTGGTCGATGTGGGCGATGATGGAAAAGTTGCGGATGGGCATGGGGGGCCGGGTCCGGAGATCAGCCTAGGGCGAGGCCGCAATCGGGCAGTGAGGAATCAACAGAGCCGCGGGGGCGGGCACGCCCGGCCACGGGTGAAGATGGTAGGGGGATGGTGGGGGTCCGGTCAGGCCCCGCGCAGGCCGCGATTGTCGATGGTCCATCACGTGAACGACACAAGCGGCCCGGAGCGCCGTCTGGAACCGGCGTTGCCGATCACGCCACCGCGGTGCACGTCCCGGACCGCCCATCGATCGTCCGCCGGTGCATCAGTCCCGATGGCTACAGCCGATGAAGGGCTGGCGGGGTCGCCCTCGAAGCTCGGCCGGACCTTGGGGCTTGCCCCGGCGCGAGGTGGGTCACGCTGGGCGTGCGGGCATCAGCGTTCGAGAGGCCTCGCGCCCCGCATCTCGCGCATGAACTCGACCAGCAGGCGGGCCACCTCGCCGGGCTGCTCGATCTGCGGCGCGTGGCCGCAGGAATCGATCCACTCCAGCCGAGAGCCGGGGATGAGCTGGCTGAACTCGACGGCCACTTCCGGCGGCGTCACGTTGTCCTGCCGGCCCCACGCCAGCAGCGTAGGAACACGCAGGTTGGGGACCTCCTCGCCGAGGTGATCGTTCTTGGCGCTCTTGCCCAGCTTCACGAGAGCGCGGGCCGCCTTGCGGTGCCGCAGTTCTTCATAGGCCTCGTCGACCATCCCCTCGGGCATGCGGCCACGGTCGGCGAAGAGGTCGCCGATCTTCCGGTCCAGCCACGCCTTGCTGGGCGAGTGCATGACGTCGCGCTCGAAGGTGCGTTCGAACAGGCCCGATGAGCCCATAAGCACCAGGCCCGCGCACAGGTCGGGTCGTTCCAGGGCGATGCGCATGGCCACGTGCCCGCCGAGCGAGTTCCCCGCGAGGACCGCGGGGCCGTGGTTGAGGCGTTGCAGCACGTCGATCACGATGCGCACGACGCCCCTGACGCTGCATTGATCGCCGGTAAGTCGGAGCAGAGGCGGCTCGATCAGCGTGCAGGCGGCCACCTCGGAAACCGGGCCCATCACGCCGAACCAGTGTTTGTTCAAGCCGAGCAGGCCGTTGAGAATGACCAGCGGCGTGCCCGTGCCGCGGCGGTGGACAAGCGTGTCCAGCTGCGTCGGCTCATCGAAGAGGTGGATCTCCTCGGCGTCCACCGCGAGGGTGTCGGCCCGTGCTTGCGGGGCGAGTGCGAGTTCCGGGAGTGAAGCGATCATGATCACGCGGCGGCGCTCCTTGCCTTGGGGTGTGAACGGGCGGGCGATGCCCGGACCGTGGGTGAGACCCGTTGCAGCGTTCGACTTGGGATCGAGGTGGGAAGCCACGCTACTTGCGCCGTGCCGGAGTCGTGTTCAGGATTGGTCAGGATTGTGTAATGCCGATCAACCCGCCAAGGGGGAAGGACGGCTCGTGCCTGTTTCAGGGGATTGTACGGTCGGTGTGAGCCGAGCGAAGTACGCCTCGTGGGTGGGCAGTTCACGCTCCAGCACCACCTGGAAGTACGCGCCCAGCAGGCGGCTCGCCCGGACCACCACGGCGCGTTCGGCGGATGGCGGCGGCTGGTCGCGCTCCAGGGCCCGGAGCAGCGAAAGGGTCTCCGGGCGGACCTTCCACAGGTCGCCGCCGGGCGGGGCGGCGCCGCGGGCTTCATGGTCGGCGTCGGTTGGGTGAACCAGGCCGCCCAGGGAGGGGGAGAACAGCAGGGCACGCGGACGCCGCGACGGCACGCGGGCCGTCGGGTCCGCCCGTCCGCCGGTGCCGCCCGCGTCTGGGAGGACGGCCGACGACGCCGGCCCGTCGAAGCGCGGCTGGATCCCCATCTCGACGGCCAGCGCCCACTGGAACCGCAGCACCGTGGCGGGGATCGAGCGCTCCTGATCGAGAGCACGCAGGCAGGCCACGCTCCGATCAAACAGCGCCGGGTGGGGGTCGAGGGGGCGGAGGGCGTGGTGCAGCAGGTCGATGAGGTACACGCCGGCGAGATGGGCCGGGAGCGTTCGCCGCGTCCCCCAGAACACCTCGCGCAGGTCCCAGTCGGTGAGGGTGGCGAGTTCAGAGGTCGGTCGGATGGAGGCCCCGATCTCCCCGAAGGTGAGGGCCTCGAACCCGCCGGAGAACGTGGACCGGTCGCGTCTGCAGCCCTTTGCGAGCCCGCGGATCAGGCCGTGGTCCCGGGTGAAGAGCGAAACGGTCTGGGAGGTCTCCGAGTAGTCCCAGTGCCGCAGGATGATGGCGTCGTCTCGGAGCGGGGGCACGGGGGAAGGTAGGCACGGAGCCACGAAACGGGCACGGGCCCGCGTCTTTGAGCGAAGGTCCGGGGGCGAGCGGGCCGAAAAAACGAGGCAGTTCGGTTGGCATCCCGCGTCGCTTCTGCGAGAATAGCCCCGTGCGTGTGCGAGCCCCGAGTC
>CAZDYM010000289.1:0-3517 GCA_964509325.1 uncultured Phycisphaeraceae bacterium | reverse complement strand
CTGTCGTGGCCGCCGCCTACGCCCTCCCTCGCCGGTGTCGAGCCCAAGCCCCCCGCCGTCCGCTCCGGAGCCACCCCGCCCGCGCCCGTCGGCCGATACGACTCGATCGTCCTCAACCCCGACTATAACTTCGAGCACTTCATCGTCGGGCCTGAAAACCGCCTCGCCCACGCCGCGGCGCTGGCCGTCTCGGGAAACCCGGGCCGCGCGTACAACCCCCTGTTCATCCACGGCGGGGTCGGCCTCGGCAAAACGCACCTGCTCCAGGCGATCTGCCTCCGCCTCATGCACGAACGCCCCGGCGTCACCATCCACTACACCTCCTGCGAAGCCTTCAACAACCAGTACTTCGAGGCCGTCCAGCTCGGCCAGATGCAGGACTTCCACCACCGCTTCCGCGGCGTCGACGTCCTCATCGTCGACGACATCCACTACCTCACCAAGCGCGACCGCACCCAGGAGGAGTTCTTCCACACCTTCAACGACCTCTACCACAACGGCAAGCAGATGGTGCTCAGCTCCGACGCCGCGCCCGCCGACATCCCAGCCCTCGAAGAGCGCCTCGTCAGCCGCTTCAACTCCGGCCTGGTCGTGCAGGTCAGCCCTCCCGGCTACGACACCCGCGTCCAGATCATCAAGCAGAAGGCCAGGCTGCGCGACATCGAGATGCCCGACGACGTCGCCTGCCTCATCGCCGGACGCAGCGCCTCGAACATCCGCGAACTCGAGGGCGCCATCACCAAGGTCCAGATGCTCGCCGCCGCGGACCACGCCGCCATCAGCCTCGAACTCGCCCGTCAGGCCCTCGGCGGCGGCCCGGTCGGCGTCGGCGGCTCACGCCCCGAAGTCACCATCACCAACATCATCGACGCCGTCATGGACCACTACGGCGTGAAACTGTCGGACCTGCAGTCCAAACGCCGGCAGAAGTCGATCGCCCACCCGCGCCAGGTCTGCATGTACCTCGCCCGGCGCATGACCCGCTACTCCTTGGAAGAAATCGGCGGCTACTTCGGCGGTCGCGACCACACCACGGTCATGCACGCCGTCCGCACCATCGAGGAGCGGCGCGACACCGACCCGGAACAAGCCCGCGTCCTCGCGGCCCTCGAAGTCAGGCTCGGCGGCACCATCCGCGAGTAGGCCCGCCGTGCCGCCGAACCCCATCCTCCAACGTCGCGCGGAACCCCTCGCGACCTCGTTCAGGGGTGCCCACGTCCCCCGGGCGGGACCTCGGCGGCTCGGCCCGCCGGCGCCCGATCACGGCTCCACCAGGTCGTCGCGCGCGTTCGAGCCGCCCTTGTCATCCACCAGCGCGTAGAAGCCCTGGCCGGTGTGGACGAGCTTGCCCGCCGCCGCGAGGGCACGCCACACCTCATCCGGGAACTCGTGCGGGGGGAGCATGGCGTCGACCCCGGACTTCTTGCCCGAGGTCAGACGCCGCCCCGCGAGGGAGGATTCGTCGGCGAGGCGCGTCACCTTGAGGCGCTTGCGGAACGCGCGGAGGGCCCGCTCCATCTGGTGGGCCAGTTCGGGAGTCGGTTGCTGCTCGGGCCGCGCCGAAGCCGGCGGCCCGCTGTTCGCGGCGGGCGCTCCGCCGCGCTGCTCGGCGTCGAGCGCCTCGAGCCGGACCACCAGCGCTTCGTACGCGTCGGCGTCCCGCGCGTCGCACGCCCGCTTCGCCGCCGCGTGGTCCACCGGCATCCGCGCCAGCAACCCCCGCACCAGGTCCCAGGAATCCAGGACCTTCAACGGGTCCTTCGGGTGACGGACCTCGCCCACCATCTGCCGGAGTTTCTGCACCGCGTTCATCCGCTCAGCCCCCGATCCTGCCCAGGCCCGCGCTCCCGCCCCCCGCGCCGCGGTCCAGCAGCTGCTGCTTCACGTCGCGCAGGCGGCCGGCCACCAGCGCGTGCTGCTGGGGATGGGCCTCCGCGGTAAACACCTCCAGCGCGTTCTCGAAGTACGCCGCGGCCTCCTGCAGGTTGTCCCCGCGGTCCCCGCCGGTCATCCGCGCGTAGGTCCGCCCCAGGTTCATCTGCGTGGTGGCCCACTCCACCGGCGATGCCGCCCGCGCACGCACCTCCAGCGCGTGCTGGAAGCACGCCACGGCCTCCCGCAGGTTCTGGTCCTGCGCGCCCGGCACCAGCAGGCTCAGGGCCACCCCCAGGTTGTTCTGGGTCGTCGCCCACTCGTGCGGCGCGGTCGCCTTGGACCGCACCTCCAGCGCCGCCCGGTACGACGCGATCGCCCGACGCAGGTTCTTCTGCCGCTCCTCCCCCTCCGCGGGCAGGTGGGCCCACGCGTTGCCCAGGTTGTTCTGCGTGGCGGCCCACTCGGTCCGCCGGTTCTGGTGCGTGTACACCTCCAGCGCCCGCGTGTAGAACTCGATCGCCTTCTCGACGTTGGCCCGGTGGTCCCCCTGCGCCGACTGCATCAGCACGTTCGCCGCGTTGTTCTGCAGCATCGCCCACAGCGCCGTGTGCTTCGGATCGGTGCAGGTCTCCACGGCGGCGGCGTAGCAGCGGAACGCCTCGGTCAGGTTGTGCTGGCGGTCCCCCACCGGGTTGCGCTCGTGCGCGTTCCCGATGCAGTTGCTCACCACCGCCCAGTGGTGCGGGTCCTTCTGCCTCGTCCACACCTGCGCCGCCGACTCGAAGTGCCGCATCGCCTGCGACACGTTGGCGGCCCGGTCCCCCGTCGGCAGGTCCAGGAACGCACGCCCGAGGTGCAGCTGCGTCTCGGCCCACCAGTGAGGGTCGGTGTCCCGCTTCAGCGCCAGGGCGGCCGACTCGAAACACTTGATCGCCTCGCCCAGGTTCCGGTCGCGCTGGCCCGTCGGCGTGTGGGCCCACGCCAGCCCGAGGATCGACCGCACCCGCGCCCACTCCCGCGTCCCCTCGCCCAGCATCAGCGCCGTGTCCGCCAGAAGGTCGATCGCCTCCTTGAAGTTGTCCTCCAGGCTGCCACGCGTCGCCCGCAGCAGCGACACCGCCACGTTCAACCGCGTCACCACGTCGTCACGCTTCGAGCGGGCCTGACGGTAGATCGCCAGCGCCTCGTCCGGGCGCGACTCGAAGTACAACCGGTCGCCCTTGAGCGTCAGGAACAGCACCGGCTCGACCCGTGATTCCAGATAGGGGATCAGGTTGTCGGCCTGCAGAAAATCCCGCGAAGCCACCGCCCCCACCGCCCGCGCGTAGTGATCCGGCTCTTTCTTCAGCCGCTCGATCGCGGCCCTCTGCTCGTCGCTCAGGTGCCGGTCCGCCGGGTCCTCCCCGGGGTGCTTGTCGTGCAGCACGCTCAGCCGGATGAACTTCAGATCGCGGCTGCCTTCCCCCGCGATCTTCGCCTGCTCGGACGAATCCTCCAGCGTCGCCAGCGCGTCCACGTCCGAGTGCGTCACCGTGTCGTGCCCCGCCTCGCCGCCGTCGTCGTCCTCCAGCCGGATCGGCGACGCCGGCGATCCCAGCGCGGGAACCACCTTCTTCGGCTCCGCCCCCACGGCCCCGGCGCC
>CAZDYM010000288.1:0-3561 GCA_964509325.1 uncultured Phycisphaeraceae bacterium | reverse complement strand
CCGTTTCACCGTCGCCGCGGTCGAACCCGGTGCCGGCACGATGACCATCGAACTCGCCTCGTCGCGGCCCGACGTCACCCTCAGCCTGCACGCCGCGGGGCACCTGCTCGTGCAGACCGCGCCCGCGGCATCGAGAGCGAGCCCGCGCCGATGACCCGCCCGCCGCCAGAGCGCCCTTCGCTCCAGCATGTCGCCGACCGCGCCGGGGTCTCGCCCGCCACCGTCAGCCGGGCCCTGCACAACCCCGAGAGGCTCGCGCCCGCCACGCTCGAAAGGGTCCGTCGCGCCATCGATCAGACCGGGTACCGACCCAACGTGTTCGCCGCCGGGCTGATGCACCGTTCCGCCCGCATCCTCGCCGCGGTGATCCCGGACGCGCTGAACGCGTCCGACGTCGACGCGCTGCGGGGTGTCGAGAGCCAGGCCCGACGGTTCAACTACTTCGTTCTGATGGTCCCCCGCGCCCGCCTGGAGAACCACGCCGCTCTCGACGCTCCCGCGCTCGCGCTCGCCGACGCCGTCATCGTGCTCGACGCTTCGATCACGCCGGAGGCGCTCGCTCAAATCTTCACGGGCCGCGTCCCCGTCACCCTCGCTCGCGACGAACCGGCGTCCCAGGGGGAAGCGCTCGGGGAAGTTCTTGCCAAGCGCGTGCTCACCGCGGCCCTCGCGGCGAACGCCGGCCCGCCCTTCAACCCTTGACCAGCAGGCTCTCGCCCTCCATCGCGGCGGGCTTGGCCAGCCCCATCATCTCGAACATCGTCGGCACCACGTCGGCCAGCCTTCCCATGCCCGGCCCCTTCAGCCGCCGACCCTTGAACGCCGACCCCACCACGATCAGCGGCACGTCATAGGTCGTGTGCGCCGTGTGAGGCGAGCCTGTCGCCGGGTCGATCATCTGCTCGGCGTTCCCGTGGTCCGCCGTCACCACCAGGCTCCCGCCCCGCGCCAGCGTCGCCTCCACGATCGCGCCCACGCACGCGTCCACGCACTCGCAAGCCTTGATGGCCGCGGGCAGGCTGCCCGTGTGCCCCACCATGTCGCCGTTGGCGAAGTTCACCACGATGAAGGGCTCGCAGTCCGGCGCTCTCAGCCGCTCGAGCACCGCGTCGCGCACACCCGCCGCGCTCATCTCGGGCTGCAGGTCGTACGTCGCCACCTTCGGGCTCTGGATAATCGCCCTGCGCTCGCCCGGGAACGGCTCGTCGCGGTAGTCGTTGAAGAAGAACGTCACGTGCGGGAACTTCTCCGTCTCCGCGCACCGGAACTGCGTCAGCCCCAGGCCGCTCACCGCCTCGCCCGCGATGTCCACCATCCTGGGCGGCTTCGGGAAGGCCACCTTCACGAACGGCGTCAGCGCCTCGGAATACGCCGTCATGCACACGAAATCCAGGCTCATCCGCGCCCCGCGCGGGAACCCCTTCGTCCCGCTGTCGGGCGACGGCTTCACCTGGGCCCACAGATCGTCCGGCAGCACGAACGCCGACACAAGTTCCCGCGGGCGATCGCCCCGGTAGTTCACGAAGATTACCGCGTCCCCGTCCTTGACACGCGACCGCGCCCGCGCCGCTGCGTCCACCCCCACCATCGTCGGCGGCGTGAACTCATCACCCTTCAGCGTTTCGCCAGCCGGGTGGTCATAGCCCCACTGCACCGCGGCATCCGCGCTCGTCTCGGCCCGCACGCCCAGCTCCGCCGCGTCGCGCCCAGTCAGGCACGCGAAGGCGCGCCGGACCCGCTCCCAACGGAAGTCCCGGTCCATCGCCCAGTACCGGCCGATGACGCTCCCCACCGAACCGCACCCGATCTCCCGCAGCGCCGCCTCCACCCCGCGCACAAACCCCAGCCCCGTGAACGGACCCGTGTCCCTTCCGTCCGTCAACAGGTGCAGCACCACCCTCTCACTCGGCACACTCAGTTCATGACACGCCCGCACGACCGCGAACAGGTGCTCCAGCAGACCGTGCACCCCGGCGTCCGAGCAGATGCACATGAGGTGAACGCTCGAACCGCGCCCCTTCGCCCCCGCCAGCGCCGACGCGATCGCGTCGTTCGACGAGATCTTGCCCGCCCGGCAAGCCCGCGTGATCCGCACGCTCTCCTGGTCCACGATCCGACCCGCCCCGATGTTCTGGTGCCCCACCTCGCTGTTGCCCATCGTGCCTTCCGGCAACCCCACGTCCATCCCGCTGGTGCGGATCAGCGTCGTCGGGTACTCGCGCATGAGCCGTTCCGCCACCGGCGTTCTCGCCAGCTTCACCGCGTTGAACGCGTCGTGCTCCGGGTTCGGGTTCTGTCCCCATCCGTCGCGGATGATCAAGACACACGGAACGTTGCTCAGATTCAGCGTGGTGTTCGGCATGGCGGTCCTCAACGTGTCGGACGACAGGGCGTGAGTCTACGCCGAGCACACCCCGAGCCCGAGCCCGAGCCCGAGCGTCACGACACGCGGCGTCACGCAGACCCCGCACGACCGCCGCCGTGACTCCACGCAACCACCCGACGAGCCCCGAGCCCCAGGCCCGATCACCCCACCCTCAAGCCCCCACCTTCAGCCGGTCGGCGTGGAAGTCCGGAAGCCCCAGTTTCTTCATCTTCGCGATCGTCGTCTCCGCGTCGTACGCCACCCGGCGCACCTCCAGCGTCATGTCGCCCGTGTCCAGCACCGCCCACGAGGCGTTGGGGTCGCGGTCGCGCGGCTGTCCAACGCTGCCGGGGTTCATCAGAAGCCTTCGGTCCTCCGCCAGCAGCACCAGCGTGCTCCCGCTCACGGGCTTGGTCTCCACCTGATCCGGGAACACCGGCCGCGTCATCGGCGCCGTGAAGATGCTCGGGATGTGCGTGTGCCCCACCGCGCCGAAACGCTGCTTGAAGCAGTTGAACGCACGCGCCGCCGCGTCACCATCGTACAGGTAGTCGTACTTGCGAGGCCCGAACAGACCGTGCGTCAGCGCCACCCCGTCGACCTCCGCCTCGGACTTCAGCGACGCGAGCAGGTTCATGTGGCGCTCGGTCAGCAGCGACCGCGTGACCTCCAGCGAGTTCTTGGCCCGCGGGTTCATCGCCATGCCGTGCGCCGGACCCTTCAGCAACGCCTCGTCATGGTTCCCCATGATGAGCGCCCTGCAGAGCTCGAACGCCAGGTCGATGCACCGGTGCGGGTCCGGCCCGTAACCGACCAGATCGCCCAGGCACACGATCGAGTCGATCGCGTTGCGGTCGATGTCCTTCGCGACGCTCTGGAAAGCCTCGTAGTTCGCGTGGATGTCGGCGATGAGCGCGAGTCGTGCCATGGCACCGGCGTCAGTGTAGAGAGACGCCAACTCCCGCGCCCGGCGCGGCGTTCCGCGAACCGGCCGCACACGCCCAGCACGAATCCACCAGTCACGACCGCGCGGGCGATGCCAACTTCGGCCCCTTCACCGACGCAGGCGCGGGGGCCGCAGGCCCGAGGGTGGAGGGCGCGGGGGTGGAGGGCGCGGAGGCCGAAGGCGAAGCGGAAACCGGTGCGGGAGCGGTCGGCGCGGGCACGACGGCCGAGGGGGCCGTCGGATCGCTCTT
>CAZDYM010000287.1:2252-3565 GCA_964509325.1 uncultured Phycisphaeraceae bacterium | reverse complement strand
CCCTGGGGGCGGCTTCTGGCGCGGGTGCATGGCCAGCGTGGGGGTCTGGATGTGCCTCGTGCGTCATCTCTCGTCTCGGCTCCGTCCGTGGAGCGGGCCCGCCGACGACGTGGTCGGTCGGGGTGGACGAGGGGTGGTATCGGGGCTTATGGGGCGGTTCTTCAGGTCCCGGCGCTGGATTCCATGAACGACACCCATACTGGGTGCGGGGGCGTCCGGGTATCGCGTGCCGCGGCTGAGAGGAGGGCGGCGGCGATGGACTGGAGATGCGGGATGAGCCACGCGGGCTTGAACCCGGCGCGATGGAGTTGTTCCACGGGGAACCACTCGAACGCGATGTGAGGTTCGAGGCTGCGAACCGGTGGCGGCGTCCCGATGGGCGCGGAGGATGAGGGCGGGAGAAGTTCCCCGTGGAACACGAGGTTGATCTCGTGACGGAGGCGATCCTTCTGGGTAAAGGACGACTCCCCTACCAGCAGGCACGGGCCGATGCGGGCGTCGAGGGCGGCCTCTTCGCGGAGTTCACGTCGGAGGGCGTCGGCGGCGGGCTCGTTGAACTCGACGTGCCCGCCGGGGAGGAAGGCGTGCCCGGCGCGGACGTTGCGGCAGAGCAGGAGAAAGCCGCCGTGAAGGATCACCGCCCGGGCAATGAGCTCAATCTCGGCAGGCGGGCGAGGCGGGCGGGGGCGAGGCGGGCGGGGGCGAGGGTCGGGGTCGGGGTCGGGGTCGGGCATGGGGGCAGCATCGGCGTGGTTGGGGCGGGCGTCCAGCGGGCTGGTTCGGTACACTTCGTGAGGTTCCCATGTGGTGCGCGTGCGGCGGGGGCGGATCGGAAGGGCCTCAACCCACCCCGACCCCAACCCCCACCCCGCTCCTCACCCCTACCCTCCAGCCTCACCCGCGGGCCCCGGGCCCCGGGCCCCCAGGTCCCCGGGCCCGTCCCCGAGTCTGAAGTGGGAGATTTCGCGGTTGTTCAAGGTGATTCCTCGTTTTCCAAGGATGGTGCGTGATGGCGGGAAAGAGTGAGAAGCCTCGTGTGGGTCGGGGTCTTTCGAGTCTTATCGGCAAGCCGGTGGCGGTAGCGTCGAATCCTGCAAGCGCTCGCACGACAGAGAAGACGGTGCCCGCGGGCGACGGGCCTAGGCGTGCCGGGTCGGAAGGCGCCGGGTCGGGGGGTCCTGGGTCGGGGGGTCCTGGGTCGGTCACGTCGGCGGCGAGGGGGGCGGGGGCCGGGGGTGCGGGGGCTGCGGGGGCGGCGGCCAGGGGGGTGGGTTTGGTTTCGGCGGGGCCGGGTGGTGGCGGGTCGGTGGGTG
>CAZDYM010000287.1:311-2242 GCA_964509325.1 uncultured Phycisphaeraceae bacterium | reverse complement strand
CCAGAATGGGTCCGGGGGGTTCCGGGGGTTCCGGGGGTTCCGGGGGTTCCGGGGGGGCGGATGGTCGCGAAGCGGGGGGGCTGGTGCAGATCGAGGTGGAGCGGCTGACGCCGGGGCGGTTCCAGCCGCGACGTGAGATGGACGAGGCCTCGCTGCGTGGGCTGGCGGAGTCGATCAAGGCGTCGGGGGTGATGCAGCCGCTCGCGGTGCGGGCGTTGGGGGAGAGCGCGGGGGTTGGCGGCGCGCGGATGTACGAGATCGTGGCGGGGGAGCGGCGGTGGCGCGCGGCGAAGATGGCGGGGCTGACGCGGGTGCCCGCGGTGATCGCGTCATTGAGCGACCGCGAGGCGGCGGAATGGGCGATGGTGGAGAACCTGCAGCGCGAGGACCTGAACGCCATGGAGCGTGCGTGGGGGCTGCGGAACCTGGTGGAGGCGTTCGGTCTGGGCCACACGGAAGTGGCGGCGCGGATCGGGCTGGAGCGTTCGAGCGTGTCCAACATGATCCGTCTGACGGAGTTGGAGGTGTCGATCCAGTCGCTGCTGCGGTCGGGGGCGCTTGGGCTGGGTCACGGCAAGGCGCTGCTGTCGGCGCCGGCGGGGCCGGAGCGGGAGAAGCTGGCGGGGCTGTGCGCCGGGCAGAAGTGGTCGGTGCGGCGGCTGGAGCGCGCGGTGGGCGCGCTGTCGGTGAAGGAGGAGATGGGGCGCGGAGAGGGGGCGTCCGCGTCCGGAGTTTCGGCGGGGGCGTCGAAACTGGGAGGGCCCGCGGGGGGCGACCCGCTGCGGGCGGACGCGGCGATCCGTGAGTTGGAGCGCCAGATGGGCGAGCACCTCGGGACGCGGGTTCGGATCGCGACCGGCGCTTCGAGAACGAAGGGGCGGATTATGATCGATTTTTATTCACTGGAGCACTTTGATGGATTGATGGGCCAGATGGGTGTGGTGATTTCGTCTTAAAATGCACACGTTTGGGACATCGGAGGGCGCCGCGACGAATGTGAGTCTGGGAGGCTGGTTGTGGGCAGCCGTGCGCGTTTCTCTGGACAGGTGCCCCTTGGATGGGGGGTCGGGCCGAAGTTGGTTGGGGAGGGGCCGGGGGTGGTGCGCGCCTCAAAGTTGGGGCGGCGGCTTGCCACGGGCGGTGTAAGCGGCTACAAGTTCCGTCGGAAGGATCTCCGGGGCGTTTCTTCGTGAAACTCACGTGGCGCCCGGACGGTGCCGGCGTGGGGTGAACGACAGAAGGGAGGGCCGGGCAGTACACGGCGAAGGGCCGCGTGTGCTGTGTGTGTTTCCTCGACGGGCCCAGCGTTTTCGTGCTGATGTTGCGTCGGGCGTGTGCTCGCGCGAGCGCGGAGACAGGAGGATCGGCTGGCGAGGCCTCGGCATCGGAGCGGGTGCCTCGGTGAACCGCGGCGTCCCAGGACGGGATGCCGAGTCAAGCGGCCCGGATCAAGCGCACCCGCGCCCGCGGATCGAAAAGAAGAGAACGGCACCATGGCCAAGAACAGCAGCACCGGCAGCACCCTTTCGAAGATGTCCACGCACGAACTGGCCGCGGAGTTGCGGCGTCGCGAGGTTTCGCTGGTTCGTTTGGAGCGTCAGCGTGACCGGCTGGCGAACCGGCTGATCGAGATCGATGAGCAGCTGGCGCGGCTGGGCGGGACGGCCAAGGGCGGCCGGCGCCGGCCGCGGAACGACTCGAACCTGGTGGAGGCGCTGCATAAGGCGCTGACGGACACGGTGATGAGCGTGAGCGAGGTGGCGGTCGCGGTGCAGCAGCAGGGGTACCGCACGACGAGCCCGAACTTCCGGACGATCGTCAACCAGGCGCTCATCAAGGACAAAAGGTTCAAGCGGGTGGGTCGCGGGAAATACACCGTGAAGGCGTGACGAGGGCATCGAGGCATTGAGGCGCGGCGTGCGGTCCCGTGC
>CAZDYM010000287.1:0-301 GCA_964509325.1 uncultured Phycisphaeraceae bacterium | reverse complement strand
GGGGCCGGGGGGGGGGGGGGGGGGGGGGGGGCAGGGGGGGGGGGGGGGCGCCCGCCGGAGTTGTGGGAGTCGCACGGTCGTGCCCGTGGTGGGTGGGGCGAGTGATCGCGTTGGTTCGGGGGGTTGCGGCTGTGGTGTGGGGCGTGTGGACGCTGGGCGGGTGAGGTTGCGTTGGAGGGGATGGGATGCCGGAGCTGCCGGAGGTGGAGGTTGTTCGGCGCGGGATCGCGGCGGCGGCGGTGGGGCGTCGGATCGCGCGGGCGGCGCTGCGGCGGGCGGACTTTCTCGAGGTGGTGGGCGG
>CAZDYM010000286.1:0-3603 GCA_964509325.1 uncultured Phycisphaeraceae bacterium | reverse complement strand
GCCGCCAGTTCGCCCACCACGTCGCAAGGCCAGGTCAGCGCCGGCTCCGCTTCCATGCCGAACGTCAAGCACATCATCGCCGTCGGCGCCGGCAAGGGCGGCGTCGGAAAATCCACCATCTCCGTCAACCTCGCCGTCGGCCTCGCCCGCCAGGGGCACCAGGTCGGCCTGCTCGACGGCGACATCTACGGGCCCTCCGTCCCCACCCTCCTCGCCCTCCACGGCACCGACGTCACCCTCCGCAACAACCTCCTCCAGCCCTTCTACGTCCACGGCGTCAAGGCCATGACCATCGGCAAACTCGTCGACGCCGAGAAGCCCCTCATCTGGCGCGGCCCCATGGCCCACGGCGCCTTCAAGCAACTCGTCGAACAGACCGAGTGGGGCGAACTCGACTACCTCATCATCGACCTCCCCCCCGGCACCGGCGATGTCAGCCTCACGATGGCCCAGATGATGAGGCTCACCGGCGCCGTGGTGGTCTGCACCCCGCAACGGGTCGCCCAGGACGACGCCGTCCGCGCCGCACGGATGTTCCAGCAACTCAACATCCACGTCCTGGGCGTCGTCGAGAACATGTCCTACTTCATCGCCGACGACGCGAAGGAGTACGACCTGTTCGGCCGCGGCGGCGCCGAGATGATGGCCCAGCGCCTCGGCCTGCCCTTCCTCGGCGCGGTCCCCATCAACATGGCCCTCCGCGCCAACTCCGACGAGGGCAACCCCACCGCCAACTTCACCGGTTCCCCCGCCCTCAGCGCCCCGCTGGAAGCCCTCGTCCGCCAGGTCGAGACCCAGGCCGCCATCGCCGCCATGCGCGCCGGCAAGGGGCCGCAACTGGTCGTGACCTGAGCCCGCCCATCCGCGATGCCCGCCCCCGACCTCGTCCCCACCACCCGCCTCGAATCCGTCGACTCCACCAGCCTCCTCGCGCGCCGCCACATCGAGTCCGCCGCCCTCGCCGCCCCCCACTTCTACATCGCCCGAACCCAGACCGGCGGCGTCGGACGCCACGCCCGGCCTTGGCACTCTCCCCCCGGCGGCCTGTGGTGCACCCTCGCCTGGCCCGTCCGACACGACGACTCCCCCACCCCGGTCCAGATCGGCACCGCCCTGGGCCTCCGCGTCGGCGTCGTCTGCCTCAGCGTCATCGCCGACACCCTCTCGCGACGCATGTCGCGCTCCATGCCCGAACTCAAGTGGCCCAACGACGTCCTCATCAAACGCCGAAAGGTCTGCGGCAGCCTGTGCGAAGTCCTCGCAACCGCCGCGCCCGATCAGCCCCGACTCACCTGGTTCATCGTCGGCGTCGGCATCAACGCCAACAACGACGTGCGCGAACTCCCCTCCGACCTCCGCCGCGCACCCATCGCCATCCGAGACGTCATCGAGGGCCCCGAGCCCGTCGATCTCGACGACCTCGCGCGGCGGCTGCTCGCCGGCCTCGTCCACGCCCTCACCACCCCGGGCCTCGACGAGCACACCCTCAGCATCGCACGCGAACGCCTCTACGGCCGAGGCTCCACCATCCGCATCGTCCCCTCCGACGGCCTCACCACCACCGGCACCCTGCTGGGCCTCAGTGACCGCGGCCTCCCCGTGCTCCGCACCGGCGACATCGAGTTCGAAGTCCCGCCCGGAACCGAACTCGCCTAGCCCTCCGGCGACCCTCACCCCGGCAGCATCCGCCCGACCGTCCGAGGCCGGAACGGGAAATCCGCCGCCACGCTTCGCAGGTCATCCAGCGTCACCGCGTTGATCGCGTCGAGTTCCTTCTCCAGCGGGCGGTACGTTCTTTCATAGGTCCACATCCGACCGAGGCGCTGCATCCGCCCCGCGGGCCGCTCGCCCGCTAGCGTCACCGACGTGGCGGTCTTGTTCCGCAGCCGCTCCAGGTCATCGGGCGTGAGCGAGGCCACCAGCCCGCTGAGTTCCTTCTCCACCAGCCCCCAGACCTCGTCGGCCCGCTCCGGGTCGCACGACGCGAAGACGTAGTAGTCGCCGCAGCCGTCCCGCGGGTCGAACGAGCTCGCCGCCTCCTCCGCGATCCCCGGCTCGACCAGCGCCCAGTGCAGGCGGCTGTTGTCGCCCCCGCCCAGCACCTGCGCCAGCATCCCCGCCGCGTACCGCCTCGGGTCCGTGGCGCTCGGCCCCGGCGTGATCATCAGCAGGTACGCCCGGTTCACCTTGGGGTCCTTCACGGTGAACTCGTGGTCCCCCGTTCCCGGCGCGCGGGTGTCCCGCGTCGCCCCGGTGTTGCCCCAGCCGCCGCACAACCGCGCGAACTGCTCCACCGCCCGCGGGAAGTCCACCTTCCCGGCCACCGCCACCACCGTGTTGTCGGCGCTGTACCGGGCGTCGAAGTACCGCTGCATCTCGTCGCGCTTCAGCGCCCTGATCGTGTCGTCGGTCCCCAGCACGCGGTGCGCCAGCGGGTGCGCGCCGAAATACTTCTCGAGCGCCGCCTCGTACAGCACCCAGAACGGGTTGTCCTTGTACATCGCGATCTCTTCGAGGATCACGCCCTTCTCGGTGTCGAAGTCGCCCTGCCGCAGCGCCGGACGCAGGATGTCCGCCAGGATGTCCGCCCCCTTCTCGAAGTACGGGGGCAGCATCGAGGCGTAGAAGCAGGTGATCTCGGCGGAGGTGTACGCGTTGTAGTTCGCGCCGATCTCGTCGAACTCGCGGTTCACGTCGTCCGCCGAGCGCTTCGCCGTCCCCTTGAACATCATGTGTTCAAGGAAGTGCGAAACCCCCATGAGGCGCGGCTCCTCGTCCCGCGCCCCGGTCCGCACGAAGAACCCGCACGCGCTGGTGTGCGCCGACGGGTCCACCTCGCCGACGACGGTCAGACCGTTGGGAAGCACCGCTTGCTCGAAGGTGACTGGCATGGGTCGAGTGTAGGTCGGGACACGCCGCGCGCCCCGGCACGTCCCGCCCTTCACGCCGCGCCGGGGCCCGACGTTCGGCCCGGAGTCAGGCTGTTCGGCCCGTCGAACCACAGGATCGTCAGGCTCAATCCCACCACCACCAGCGTCGACCCCTCGTGCCCCACGACGCCCACGCCCAGCGGCGCGATCCCCAGGAGCGCCAGCACCGCCAGCACCGCGATCACCGACAGCGCGATCGCCAGGTTGATGATCATCACCCGGCGCACCCGCCGAGCCAGCGAGAACGCCCACGGCACCTTCGCCAGATCGTCATTCAAAACCACCACGTCCGCCGCCTCCAGCGCCGCCCCGGACCCGATCCCGCCCATCGCCAGCCCCACATCAGCGACCGCAAGCGCCGGCGCATCGTTCACCCCCTCCCCCACGATCGCCAAGCCACCACCCACCGCCCCCGCCCCCGCGTGCAGAGCCTTCAGTTCCCGCAGGCGCTCCACCTTCTGCTCCGGCAGCAGTTCCGCGTGCACGATCTCGATCCCCAGTTCGTCCGCCACCTTTTCCGCCACCGCCCGATGGTCCCCCGTGAGCATGGCGATTGTCTCCACCCCCGCGTCGCGCAGCCGCGACACCAGCCGCTCCGCCCCGGGCCGCGGCGTGTCCGCCAGCGTGATCACCAGCGCCCCCCGCGCACTCGACGCCACCGCCACCAGAGCCC
>CAZDYM010000285.1:0-3612 GCA_964509325.1 uncultured Phycisphaeraceae bacterium | reverse complement strand
GCGACGGCGACGACGTACCTGCTGCCCCCGGTGGTCTCCGCGGTGCGAAAGGCTCATCCGGGGTTGCGGTTTTACGTGCGTGAGGCGGGGAGCAACGCGGTTGCCGCGGCGGTGCGGTCGGGCGAGCTTGATATGGGCATCGTGACGCTGCCGCTGCCGGCGGTGGATGCGCCGGAGCTCCTCGTCATTCCGTTGGTGGAGGACGAGTTCCGCCTGATTGTTCCGGCGCGGCACCGGCTCGCGGGGGCCGCGTTCTTCCGGTGGAAGGAGCTCGCGGGTGAGTCGGTGGTGGCGTTCGAGGCCGGGGCGGCGGTCCGCGAGATGATCGACGACGCCGCGGCGGCCGCGGGGGTCACGCTCAACGTGGTGATGGAACTGCGCTCGATCGAGTCGATCAAACAGATGGTCAAGGCGGGGATCGGCGTTGGGTTCGTGTCTCGCTTCGCGCTTTCGGAGAAGGAGGGGCTCGTATGCCGCGACGGCGGAGGGGCGGGGGCCGTGGGCAAGCGCCTCACGCGCGGGCTCGCCCTGGTGAGGCGGCGCGACCGCCTGCCCAGCCCGGCGTGTGCGGCGTGTGAGGCGGCGCTCCTGGCCGCCCTCGGCGTCGAGCGCCGACCCCGTGCACGATAATCATCGTTGATGGCACCTGTGATTCGCATTGATTGGACTCATGGACTCCGCGCGGGCATCCTTGTGGCACGAACGCCGGCGTGTGCGGCCCGACCGGAGCACCCCCGACCGGAACACCCCCGACCGGAGCACCGACCCGCCGCGGTCGGCACGTCGGTGGCACGACAGCCGCGCCGCAGGAACGCCCCCTAAAGCCCGACCCCCCCGCTCGAACCCTCCAAGTCGAACCCCCCACTCTGACCCCCCACCCCGAACCGCCATGACCAACCCCTTCAACTCGAAGAAGACCCTGACCGTCAACGGCAAGACCTACACCTACTTCGATCTGAACGCCTTGGTGCAGCAGAAGGTCGGGAACGTGGCGCGGCTGCCGTACTCGCTGCGGGTGCTGCTCGAAGCGATGCTGCGGAACGTCGACGGCTTTGTCGTGACCAACGACGACGTGATCGGCATGGCCAACTGGAACGCCAAGTCGCCGGCCAAGGTCGAACTGCCCTTCATGCCCGGGCGCGTCGTGCTTCAGGACTTCACCGGCGTGCCCTGCGTGGTGGACCTGGCGGCGATGCGGGACGCGATGAAGAAGCTCGGGGGCGACCCGTCGGCGATCAACCCGCTGGTGCCGTGCGACCTGGTCATCGATCACTCGGTGCAGGTGGACGCCTTCGGCAGCAAGGTGGCCCTGAGCATCAACGCCGACAAAGAGTTCGGCCGCAACCGCGAGCGGTACGAGTTCTTGAAGTGGGGCCAGCAGAGCCTGCGGAACTTCCGCTGCGTGCCGCCGGCGACGGGGATCGTGCACCAGGTGAACCTGGAGTACCTGTCGCCGGGGACGCTGACGAAGCAGCAGGGGGGCGAGTCCGTTGCCTACCCGGATTCGTGCGTGGGCACCGACAGCCACACGACGATGATCAACGGCCTTGGCGTGGTCGGCTGGGGCGTGGGCGGGATCGAGGCCGAGGCGGTGATGCTCGGCCAGCCGTATTACATGATGACCCCCGAGGTCATCGGCTTCAAACTCACGGGCAAGCTGCCCGAGGGCGCCACCGCCACCGACCTGGTGCTCACCGTCACGCAGATGCTGCGGAAGAAGGGCGTGGTCGAGAAGTTCGTCGAGTTTTTCGGCCCCGGCATGGCGGCGCTGAGCATCCCCGACCGCGCCACGATCGCCAACATGGCCCCCGAGTACGGCGCGACGATGGGGTTCTTCCCCATCGACGCCAAAACCGTGGAGTTCCTGCGGTTCACCGGGCGGGCCGAGCAGGCGGCGCTGACCGAGGCGTACGCCAAGGCCAACATGATGTGGCACGACGAGGGCGCCACGCCGGACTTCACCGACATGCTCGAGCTCGACCTCGCGACGGTGCAGCCCAGCCTCGCCGGGCCGAAGCGCCCGCAGGACCGCGTCGATCTCAAGAGCGTCAAGGCCGAGTTCTTCAAGAGCCTCGCCGCCCCGCTGGGCAACACCGCCTTCGGCCTGCCGGGCGACAAGATCCTCGGTGCGTCCGGAACCGTGAAGCACAAGGACGGGACCACGAGCAAACTGAGTCACGGCGCCGTGGTCATCGCCGCGATCACTTCCTGCACGAACACGAGCAACCCCGACGTGATGATCGCCGCGGGTCTGGTGGCGAAGAAGGCGAGTGTGCTGGGGCTCAAGTCCAAGCCGTGGGTCAAGACCTCGCTCGCTCCCGGCTCGAAGGTCGTGACCGAGTACTACAACAAGGCCGGGCTCACCGAGCATCTCGAGGCGCTGGGGTTCCACACCGTGGGCTACGGCTGCACCACCTGCATCGGCAACTCCGGCCCGCTGCCCGAGGAGGTCGAGGCCGCCATCAAGGAGGGCGACCTGGTCGCCGCCAGCGTGCTGAGCGGCAACCGCAACTTCGAGGGGCGTGTGCACCAAAGCGTGAAGGCGAACTACCTGGCCAGCCCGCCTTTGGTGGTCGCGTACGCCATCGCCGGCAGCGTGACGATCGACCTTGCCACCGAGCCCCTGGGCACGAGCAAGGACGGCACGCCGGTGTTCCTGAAGGACATCTGGCCCACGCAGGCCGAGATCGAGCAGGTACGGAACACGGCGGTGACGCCCGAGCAGTTCAAGAAACAGTACGCCGACGTCTTCACGAGCAACGAGACCTGGAACGCCGTCCCGGTCAGCAAGAGCGACCTCTACGGCTGGAACGAGAAGAGCACGTACATCCAGAACCCGCCGTACTTTGAGGGGATGACGGAGAAGGCGCACGAGGGGGCGTTGCCTTCGATCGTCGGCGCGCGGGTGCTGGTGAGCGTGGCCGACAGCGTGACCACGGACCACATCAGCCCGGCGGGCGACATCGCCGAGGCCTCGCCGGCCGGTGAGTACCTCAAGAGCCTGGGCGTGCCCAAGAGCGAGTTCAACTCGTACGGGTCCCGTCGAGGCAACGACCGCGTGATGACCCGGGGCACCTTCGCCAACGTGCGCGTGAAGAACAAGCTCGCCGTGGGCGCGGACGGCAAGATCAAGGAAGGCTGGTGGACACGGGACTTCAGCCCCGCCGGCGGGGGCGCGGTGGCGCCGATCTACGCCGCCAGCCTGAACTACAAGGCCGCGGGGACCCCGCTGATCGTGCTGGCGGGCAAGGACTACGGCATGGGCTCGAGCCGCGACTGGGCGGCCAAGGGCACGATGCTGCTGGGCGTGAAGGCCGTCATCGCCGAGAGCTTCGAGCGGATCCACCGCTCGAACCTGGTCGGCATGGGCGTGCTGCCGCTGACCTACAAGAGCGGCGAAACCGCGGCGTCGCTGGGCCTCGACGGGACGGAAACCTTCGACATCGAACTTCCCGCTTCGCTCGAACCCCGCGCCGAGATCAAGGTGACCGCGACGAAGGCCGACGGCACCAAGAAAGCCTTCAGCGTCACCTGCCGCCTCGATTCCGCCGTCGAGATCAACTACTACCGCAACGGCGGGATCCTGCAGACGGTGCTGCGGAAACTGCTGAA
>CAZDYM010000284.1:0-3616 GCA_964509325.1 uncultured Phycisphaeraceae bacterium | reverse complement strand
TCGGCGCGGCGAGGCGTGCCGACCCGATGATCACGAGCGCGACGGCGTGCACACCGAGGCTGGCCGCGAGGCACGCGCGCAGCGACACGCCGCGATGACCGCGGGCAAGATCGAGGGGCTCCGGCTGGGCGAGCGCGGGGCTCACGGGGGATTATTCACGGGCGGCGGGCCGGGCGCCCGGCCGGCGTGGCCCGTTTCGTCGTTCCGACCCCCGTCCTATCATCGCTTTCTCCGCCTCGAACCTCTTTTTCGATCCACCATGCCCAACCACGCCCATCCGGAACGCGTTGTCATCACCGCCGTCGGCTGTCTGACCCCGGTCGGGAACGACGCGGCGTCGTCGTGGGACGCGATGGTGCGGGGGCAGTCGGGCATCCGGAAGGTGGTGGGGGATGACTTCGCGAAGTGGCCGGCGGACCGGTGGGACGTGACCATCGCGGGTCAACTCAAGGGCTTTGACGAATCGACGTACATCGACAAGCGCGAGGTGCGTCGGCTGGACCGCTTCGCGGTGCTGGGCATTTCCGCCGGGGTGCAGGCGGTGAAGGCGTCGGGGATCGATTTCGCGAAGGAAGACCCTGAGCGGTGCGGCATCGTGGTGGGGTCGGGGGTGGGGGGCATTCAGACGATCGAGCAGGGCGTGACCCTGATGAACGAGCGCGGCCCGGACCGGCTGAACCCGTTCACGGTGCCGAAACTGATGGCCAACGCGGTGGCGGGCGATCTCTCGATCCGCTACGGGCTGCAGGGGCCCAGCGGGTGCCACGCGACGGCGTGCGCCTCCAGCGGGCACTCCATCGGCGACGCGTTCCGGATCATCCAGCGCGGCGAGGCGGACGTGATGCTGGCGGGCGGCAGCGAGGGCGCGGTGTCGCCTCTGTGCCTGGGCGCGTTCATGGTCATGCGGGCACTGTCCACGCGGAACGACCACCCCGAGTCGGCGTCGCGCCCCTTCGACAAGGACCGCGACGGGTTCGTGCTCTCGGAGGGCGCGGCGGTGGTGGTGATGGAGTCGTTGTCGCACGCCAAGCGGCGCGGGGCGGAGATCCTGTGCGAGGTGCTGGGGTACGGGGCGTCGTCGGACGCGAGCCACATCACCGCGCCCGACGCCGAGGGGCGGGGGGCGCAGCGGGCGATGCGCTGGGCGCTGCGGGACGCGGGGCTGGACCCGTCGAGGGTGGACTACATCAACGCGCACGGGACGTCGACGCCGCTGGGGGATGTCGCGGAGGTGAACGCGGTCACGAACCTGTTCGGCGATCACGCGCGGAAGAGCCGGGGCGGGAAACTGCTGATGAGCAGCACCAAGAGCATGATCGGGCACTGCCTGGGGGCTTCCGGCGGGGTGGAAATGGTGGCGTGCATCGGGGCCCTGCGCCACGGGGTGGTGGCCCCGACGATCAACCTGGCGAGCCCGGACGAGTCGTTCGATGTCGACTTGGTGCCGAACAGCGCCCGCGATGCGCGGGTGCGGGTGTGCCTGAACAACACGTTCGGCTTCGGCGGGCACAACGTGTCGCTGGTGCTGGGGAAGTTTGAGGGGTGAGGGGAAAGAAGCGGGCGCGGGGGTGAGGGCTCCGCGGGTGACGGCGCGGGGGGGAGGGCTGGGGGGCGAGGGCTGTGGGCGTCGTTGACCTGAGCCCCGATAACCACTATCTTTTCCCCCCCGTCTTTTCCCCCCTGTCTTTTCCCCCCCGTCTTTTCGCCCTCGTCTTTCCGCCCTCCGTTTCGCCAGGCCCGGTTCCGTCTCGGCCGGGTCGCGGGTGCGACCGGAACCTCAGAAGAGAAGACAGGGCGGACCGGATCGGTCGGGGATGGTGTTCTTGCTGGGCGTCGGCCCTGAAGGAGCGTGGACTCTGGCCAAGGCGGATACCAAATCGACCAAGAAGAAGGCGGCGCCGACCAAGGCGGACAAGCCGAAGGTCGCGGCCAAGGGTGAGAGCAAGGCAACGGGCAAGGCACCGGGCAAGCCCGGGCCGACGAAGAAGAGCGTGAAGCCCGCCGAGAAGGCGCCGGCCAAGGGGTCCGCGAAGGCGCCGACAAAGGCCCCGGCGAAGCCTTCCCCCTCGGCCCCCCCGGGCTCTCCGACCTCCTCGGCCTCCTCATCCAGCGCGGGCGTTTCGGCCCACTCGGGATTGTCGGGGATGAAGAAGTCCGAGCCGGTCAAGGCGCCGGCCGGCGGCGTGGGAGCCAAGGGCGGGTCGGCCTCGGGCGGGAAAGAGGGGATCACGATCAAGACGCCGGCGAAGAAGGTCGCGCCTCCGCCGCCGAAGAACATCCCGCCGGCGTTGCTGCCCAAGAGCAAGGGCGGGTCGAACGCGGGCCCGCCGCCGAGCCCGGCGCCGGGCGAAAAGACGCGGTTCCGCAACCCGTTCCAGGGTGATTTCAACGACGGGAAGGCGGCGGCGGCGAAGCTGTTTGCGGCGGCCGGTCTGGCGGGGCTGAAGCACACCAAGGCGCCGACCATCGAGGACGAGATGGCGGCGAAACCGCTGACCAAGAGCCCGCTGAACAAGACGCAGCTCAAGGAGTTCCGGGAGATGCTGATCGCCAAGCGGGCCGAGGCCGCGGGCGACGTGCAGTCGATGGAGGCCGAGGCGCTGGGCGGCGGGTCGGGTTCGCTGTCGAACCTCCCGCAGCACATGGCGGACCAGGGCACGGACACGTTCGACCAGTCGATGGCGCTGAGCATGGCGGCGTCGAAGCGGACGATCCTGCGGGACATCGACGCCGCGCTGCAGCGGATCGAGGACAACACCTACGGCATCTGCGAGATCCTGGGCAAGCCGATCGAGATTCCGCGGCTGCAGGCCGAGCCGTGGACGCGGTACTCGATCGAGGGCGCGCGGCACAAGGAGCGGATGTCGATGATGCGGTGAGGGGCACGCGGGTCCGTCCCGGCGGGTACTGTTCCGGCACGTGAGCCCGACCCCCGAGCCAAGCCCGCTTCACGAAGCGCCCCGCGCCGAGACGCCGCGCCCCGCGGTCCCGGGGCACGCTCCCGGGGGGCGAGGCGGGAGCCGCCGGTGGTTTGTGTTCATTGTGACGGTGCTGCTGGGGCTGGTGGCGGATCTCGGGTCGAAGGAGCTGGCGTTCAGGTTCGTGGCGGACGAGCCATTCCGCCCGAACCGCACGCAGGTGCTGCACCTGCTGAAGGAAGCGCCGCACGAGATCATGATCCTGGTGCCGCGGCACGAGCCGGTGACGGTGATCCCGAGGGTGCTGGATTTTCAGTTGGTGCTGAACGCGGGGGCGGTGTTCGGCGCGGGGCAGGGGAAGCGGTGGTTCTTCATCGGGTTCACGCTGGTGGCGCTGGTGTTCGCGGTGGGTCTGCTGCTGCGTTGGACTTCGGGGCGGGACTGGCTGTCGCACGCCGCGGTGGGGATGGTGGTTTCCGGCGGGCTGGGGAACCTGTACGACCGCCTGGTGTACGGGTGCGTGCGTGATTTCATCCACCCGCTGCCCGGGGTGAAACTGCCGTTCGGGCTCACCTGGCCGCACGGGAGCGACGAGGTGTGGCCGTACATCTCGAACGTGGCGGACGCGGTGCTGCTGATCGGGATCGGGGTTCTGATGGTGAAGTTGTGGAGGAAGGGGTGACGGGGCGTGGGGAGCC
>CAZDYM010000283.1:0-3621 GCA_964509325.1 uncultured Phycisphaeraceae bacterium | reverse complement strand
GGCCGATGGGGTGGTGCGCTCGACCGTGGCAGAGCCATCGGGAGGTGGTGCGTACGACGGCGCGGGGACGGGCGCGCTCCCCGCGCCGGCGCACCCGACGCCGATGCCCGAGCGCCGGGCGGCGCGGAAGGTGGGACGCATGAGCGGGCGCCGGGATTCGCCGGAGCAGATGGGGTTGTTTTGAGTCGGGTGCTCGGCGGGGCCGCGGGCCCTTCGCCGAAAGGCTTGACCGAGACCCCGCTGCTGAAACCCCTCCCAAACGGTCGGGGTTCGGTGGTGGCGGCTCGCGGTATCATGACTGACGATGCCGAGCGTAGGTGACAAGTCGGAGGGCGGGCCTGTCCCCGGTGCGGGGGTGGGCGAGTTGTCGTACGAGCAGGCGATTGCTGAGCTCGAGGCGATCATTGATCGGATCGAGTCCGGGGAGATCGGGCTGGAGGAATCGGTCAAGGCGTACGAGCGCGGGGTGGCGCTGCAGGCGCACTGCAAGGCGATCCTGGCGCGGGCCGAGCAGCGGGTGACGGAGCTCGGGGCGGGGTGAGGCTGGGCGCGCCTTGGGTGGTTCACCGCGGAGACGCGGGGAGCGCGGAAGCAGGCGTGGGACGGCGAGGTGGCTGCCGCGGCCCGGGTTCAACGGCTGTCTTGTCCGGGGCTTCGACGCCGATCGAGGGGTCTCTCGTCACGAGCGGGCTGTGAGAGCGTCGAGCAGCCACGACGCGAAGGCGGTCTTTTCGATTTCGCCGGGGGTTTCGAGGCTGGCGCCGCCCTGAAAGAGGACGGTGGCTCGGATGGTCGGGGCGTCCATGGTCTCCAGGGGGTTGGCGACGATGGCGTCTAGGTTTTTGCGTTCCAACTTGCTCCGGGCGGAGTCGAGCAGCCGGTCCGAAGGTTCGAGGGCGAAGCCGATGACGGTTTGCCCGGGGCGCTTTCGCAGCGCGACCTCGGCCAGGAGGTCGGGGGTGGGTTCGAGTTCGAGGGTGAGGGGTGACTCGGTTCGGCGGAGTTTGGTGGGGGGCGGTGGGGACGACCCGCCGGGGACAGGCGGGCGACCGATCGGCGGGGGCGACGACCCGGGCGGTTTGGGTCGGTAGTCGGCGACGGCGGCGGCCATGATGAGAGTGTCGCACGCGGGGAAGTGTGCCGACAGAAGCGCCTGAAGGTCGGCGGTGGACTGGAACCGCAGGACGTTCACACGCGAATCGGTGGTTGTTCGGGGTGTGGGCCCGAGCAGGAGCGTGACCGCCCAGCCCCGGGCGGCGGCGGTGTCCGCAAGCGCGATCCCGAGCCGCCCGGACGAGCGGTTCGCGAGATACCGGACGGCATCGATGGGCTCGTGGGTGGGCCCGGCGGTGATGAGAAGGCGTGGAGGGGTCGTGGCGGCGCTCGGTTGGGGTTGCGGCGGGCGAGACTTGAGATCTGAAGCCCGGTTCAAGGCAGCGGGGCTTCAGGGGCACGGGTTCGGGCACGGCCCGGCGCTCGGAGTCGGCTGGTTGGATGCCTCATTCGGAATCTCGATGCGGTCATGTGAGCCCGAGCGACCGTCGCCATACCCTACACGGTCCTTGCGACAGCCTCCTCGCCCCTCCTCGCCCCCCGTCGCCCCCCCTCGCCCCCCCTTGCCCCCACGGAACCCCGCATGACCCAGATGGCCAAACCCGGTGCTCCCTCGCCCTCGCGTTCCGGCGGCCGTCGAAAGCTGGGGGAGATTCTGATCGCCCGGGGGTGGCTCTCGGCGGAGCAGCTGGAGACCGCGCTGACGATGGCCAAGGGTCAGGGCAAGCGCGTGGGGGAGACGCTGATCGACGCCGGGATGTGCAAGGAGGAGCAGGTCGCGCAGGCGTTGGCGGAGCAGTTCAACCGCCCGTACGTGGACCCGACCAAGGACGACGAGGCGGCGAAGATCGACCTGAAGCTGATCCCCGAGGACCTGGTGCGGAAGTACCTGGTGCTGCCCCGGACGAAGAAGGGGAACCGGCTGGAGCTCATCATCCACGACCCGAAGAACCTGGAGACGCTGGACCTGCTGCGGTTCAAGCTGGGGCTGGAGCTGGACCCGCTGATCGCGGCGCGCGGGAAGATCAAGCAGTTCCTGGAGACCCGGAGCGACGTGAACAAGCCGCGGATGGTCGCGGCGGACGAGTCGCTGATCTCCGCGTCGATCGACAAGTCCATCGACAAGTCGATGGACAAGAGCGTCGATTCGTCGATCGACCAGGCGGCGGACTCGGCGCCGATCATCAAGCTGGTCAACCGGATCATCATCGAGGCGGTGAAGGGGCGGGCCAGCGACATCCACATCGAGCCGATGGCGGACCGGGTGCGGCTGCGGTACCGGATCGACGGCGTGTGCATCGAGCGCGACAACCTGCCCAAGAGGATGCAGAACGCGGTGCTGGCGCGGTTCAAGCTGATGGCGGGGATCAACATCGCCGAGAAGCGCATCCCGCAGGACGGGCGCATCAAGATGCCCATCGAGCAGGAGGACGGGAACGTCAAGATGGTGGATTTCCGCGTGTCGTCGTGCCCGGCGTACCACGGGGAGTCGATCGTCCTGCGTATTCTGCGCCCGGACTCGGTGCGGATCGGCCTGGAGAACCTGGGGTTCGAGGCCGACAACCTGGCGGTGTTCAACAAGATCATCCGGCGGCCCAACGGCATCTTCCTGGTGACGGGGCCGACGGGCAGCGGCAAGACGACGACGCTGTACTCGGCGCTGGACGTGCTGAACCGGCCCGACAAGAAGATCATCACCGCCGAGGACCCGATCGAGTACGCCTTCACGGGGATCAACCAGTGTCAGGTGAAGGAGCACATCGGTCTGACGTTCGCGATGGTGCTGCGGTCGATGCTGCGTCAGGCGCCCAACGTGATCCTGGTGGGCGAGATCCGCGACAAGGAGGTGGCGGAGGTGGCGATCCAGGCGGCGTTGACGGGGCACCTGGTGTTCAGCACGCTGCACACCAACGACGCGCCGAGCGCGATCACCCGTCTGATCGACATGGGCGTGAAGCCGTTCCTGGTGGCCAGTTCGATCCAGGCGGTGATGGCGCAGCGGCTGATCCGGGTGCTGTGCCCCAAGTGCAAGGAGCCGGACCCGACGCCGGACCCGAAGTACCTGCGTCTGACGGATATCACGATGGACGAGGCGCGGGGCAGGGTGCACCGCGCGGTGGGGTGCGACAACTGCTCGGGCGCCGGGTTCCGCGGGCGGCAGGCGATCTTCGAGATGATGACGATGAACCAGGAACTCCGCGGGCTGGCGTTCGAGCGGGCGAGCGTTTCGGAGCTGAGGCGGGCGGCGCTGGCGAGCGGGATGAAGTCGCTGCTGCAGGACGGGAAGCGGAAGATCCTCAAGGGCGTGACGACGCCGGGCGAGGTGGCCCGGATGGCGCAGGTGGAGGGCGCGCAGGGGGTGGAGCAGAAGTGATGGAGCGTGCCGGGCGGGTTGGCGCCGAGGGAGATCGGCGGGAGGCTTCGTGGGTGCATGCCGAGGCGCTCAACCTGATCGACGGCGAGCCGGCGCGGGCCGTCGGCGGAGGCGTGCTGGACAACATCGAGCCGGCGTCGGGGGGCGTCGTCGGATCGCTGCCGGCGTCGGACGGGGCGGACGTCGATCGCGCG
>CAZDYM010000282.1:0-3632 GCA_964509325.1 uncultured Phycisphaeraceae bacterium | reverse complement strand
CCGGCGTCCCCCCCTCCGCCGTCGCCCTCATCGCCGCCACCCGCGCCGGGCCCGCCAGCGCCCGGAGCGTCGGCACCCAGCGGCGTGCCCGGCTTGAGGTACTCGCTGCTCAGCGCCACCAGGTCGTACGCCTTGCCCGCGATGAACGGGAAATCCGCCTTGGCCCTCGCCAGTTCGTCCGCCGACGCGAGCATCGCCTCGGCGTCTCGCAGGAACGCCTCGTGCATCCCGCGCCCGTCGAGCAGACGCCGAACGTTCTCGGCGAAGAACGGCGGCTGGTTGGCTTGCGACTGGGCCTCCCACTCGCGCTTCAACCCCTCGCCCTTGCTGATGACGCTGGTGATGGTCGCGTCCTGGGCCACCTTCACGACGCGCGTGCTCTCGATGAAAGGACGGATGAAGGCCACGCCCGACGCGGCCAGGCCCAGCCCCGCCGCAGTCAGGAACCAGGGCGTCTTGCGCTTCCACATCGCCTCGCGGATGACCGAGACGGGCATGAGGTTGGCCGAGATCGGCGCCAGGCCCAGCCCCTGCAGCGCCAGCCCGTACGCCGTCACCAACTGCCCGGTCGAGGCTTCGAGGTCCGCGGCGGCGGGACCGTCCATGCCGATGCGGTTGAAGCGCTCCAGCCGCACCACGTCGAGCCGCGTCTGGCTGGCCAGCAGTTTGCGCAGGCCGATGAGGCGGAACGTGCTGCCCACGCCGATGAGGCGCGTGAGATTCGATTCCGGGTGGGTCTCCTGGTAGTAGTTGATGGACCGCTGCACCTCCTGCACCAGATCGCCCAGCAGCGGCTTGATGCCGGAGAAGATGTGCTCCTTGAACTTGCTGGTCTCGGCGTCGGCCTTGAGTCTGTCGGCCTTTGTGTAGTTGCCCAGCTCGAACTTCTCGTTCAAGGCCTCGGTGAAGTTGTGCCCGCCGATGGGGAACGTGCGGACCCACACCCGGCCCTTCTCGGCGATGATCAGGTCCGACGCCACCGTGCCGATGTCGAGGATGATCGTGCCCGGGGTGCCCTCGGTGAACTGCAGGTCATAGGCGACGGCGTTGTACACCGCCACCGGCCCCAGGGTGAGCTGGTCCGGGTTCAGGCCGAGGTCGCCGTAGAGGTTGAGTTTCTGGTTCACCCGCTCCTTGGTGATGGCGAAGATGCCGACCTCGATGTCCGGCGAGTCCGGGCTGGTGAAGACCTGGTAGTCCCACTCGACCTCTTCCATGGGGAAGGGGATCTGCTGGGCGGCCTCGAACTTGACGAGGTTGGGGATCTGCTTCGGCTCCACCGGGGGCAGCTTGGCGAACCGCGCGAAGGCGGAATGGCCCGGCGCGGAGACGACGATGGTCGAGCCGCGCAGCGCGTCGCGGTACTGGCTCATCAGGGCGCCCAGCGAGATCTTGAGCGCGTCGGCCTCGTCGAGCCCGGGGGTCGAGAGCACTTTCTTGTGCGGGATGACGATGAAGTCGAGCAGGCGGACCGAGCCCGACGACTCTTTCTCAAGCTTGACGCCTTTGACGCCGCCGGCGCCGATGTCGATACCCCAGCAGATGGTCGATGAAGGCATGGGTGGTTCCGGGGGAGGTCGGGGGTCGGGAGTCGGGGTTCTGGGATGGGGCCGTGGGTTCCGGTCCGCGCCAGATGGAGCGGTTCGCGCAGCGGGCCGGCGGGCCCCGTTCAGTTCGAGGTCAAAACCGGGGAGAGGGAAGGTATCCGAGCGCGGAGAGGTTGTCCCACCGATGACGGCGACGGGGCGCGGCCAGGTGGGACGGCGACGCTGATACCGCCGAGCGATCCCCTCGGTCGCCCGCGCGACGCACGGGGAATCCCGATACGCCCAATCGCCCCGGCGGATTCACGCCCGAACGCTGCTTGGGGCTGCTCGGGGCACGGGGTCCGGGGTGAAGTGGCTCCCCGGATCGGAGGACGGGAATCCCACCCCGCGCTGGACCGGCCAGGACCCCGGGGCGTGAGACTCCGATCGGCTGACGCAAGGGCTGCGGGGTCCCCGACGGTTCGGTGCCAGCCCTTTCACCCGCATCCGCCCGGAAGCCTGCACCGGTGGATGGAATGGAAAACGCCTCGGTCCGGTATTCCCAGGCCGAGGCGTTGACTCCTCACAGAGTGTGGCAGTTTGTTGGCGGTCCGTGCGGGTTGGAGGCGTACGGATACCGTCCGAAGCCAGGGCAACCAGTTTCCCGGCCGCACCTGATCGTTTCCGGCCCCCTCGACGACCTGTGGCCGCCAGCCGGGCGACGGTGCCCTGTGCTGCACCGTCGACGCGAGAAAGATAACTTGGAATTTCCCCGGGTCAAGCAGTTCAACGGAAAAAACCCACAAATCAACCGTGCGGTTGATTCTCGGGCTTTTTCCGCGGCCGAAGCCGCTGCGACGGGCGGTGCCCGTCCCTCTTACTCATGCCCGAAGGGCGATCCCCCTCGGCCCTTCAGGCGGCGAGCTTTCACTCGCGAATCACTTCGCCCATGATTTACCACAGGCGAAGCGAGCACAGGGAATCCGCAGCACATTGCCTAAGCAGCCGAAGCCGCTCTGGCCAGCCACGGAGGAGTCAGCAGATCAGGCGAAACACGAAACACTGACCATCCGCGTGGATAGGCGAATCTCTCTCTTCAGTTGTCGAGGTGGTTGCTTCCCTCACCTCGCACATCTTTTTCAGACGCGGGCCGCCGAAGCGGCGCTTGCTCAACGAAGGGAGAGTACCCCAGGTTTTCCACACGTCAAGTTCCATCCATGCAGTTTGAGCGGAAAAAATGGCAACTCCTCACGCGCCGGGCCACAGAAAAAACGCGCGTCCGCTCCGACCGCCGCCCGAAACCCTATCAAAATACGATCAGAACAAACCAGGAGAAGGCGCCGATCCGGCGTTGCTCAGGCGTTGGTCGTCCCGGGCGGTGACGGTCCATCGGGATTCAGGGCTTCGGGCCCGTTGGCTGGGCGTCCGGGGCGTCCTTGACCGGCTCGACCGGTGATGCGGGGGCCGGGCCGGCGGTCTCGGTGCTTGGGGCAGGAGGACTTTGCTCACGTTCCGCCGCACGCCGGAAGTACTTCTCCACGTTCCGGTAGCGGGCGGGGAGTTGCTTTTCCTCGATGGCGCGTTGCACGGAGCGGAGGGTCTCCTGGGCGTTGGGCGGTTGGGGTCGGCGTCCGATCCCCCCGGGCGCACGCCGCTCGCCCTGGGCGTTGGGGTCGTTGACTTCCGCGAGCACTTCCTGGTTCCCGGGGTCGGCGGGCTGGCCCTGGCTGCGCAGATCGACAGGGGTGGTGCGGGTTCCCTCGAGGGCGTCCGAGCCCGGAGCGTTGGTGCCGGAGCCGCCGCGCGCGTGCTGGGCGATCAACTGCTCCAACTCCCGGCGCTGCTCGGGAGACATGGTGTCGAGCAGCTTTTCCGCCTGCTCGCGGAGCCTTCGAGACTCGGCTGTTTTCCGGGCGGCGTCGTTGGTGCCCTGGCCCATGCGCTCGATCTGGTCCTTCAGGGCCTGCATGGCGGTGGGCGAGAGGCCGTCTTTGCCGGTGCCGTCGCCCCGACCCTGGCCGGGTCCATCCCGGCGCGAGGCGTCGGGTTGCCCTTGAGCGTCTTGCGGCTGAGCCGTCGAAGGCGAACGTTGCTCGGTCCCGACGG
>CAZDYM010000281.1:0-3638 GCA_964509325.1 uncultured Phycisphaeraceae bacterium | reverse complement strand
GGGGGGGGGGGGGGGGGGGGGGGGGGGGGGGGGGGGGGGGGGGGGGGGCCTGGGGGCCGGGGGCGCGCCGATGCCGGCCGACGCGAACGAGATCATCGCGCGGTACCGGGCGGAGGCCGGGCCGGGGGTGTGGGCGCGTTCGGACCGAGTCGGCTCGCTGGAGCGCGACGGGTCGTCCGCTCGGGTGCACGTGGAGGCGGTGCTGGCGGCGCTCGGGGCCCTGATGCCGCTGAGGGTGATCCGCGAGAAGTGCTTCCGCGTGGTTCTGGACGGCGTGAACGCGTCCGGGGCCGCGGCCGGGCGGATGCTGCTGGAATCGCTGGGATGCCTGGTGGTGCACCTGAACGGCGAGACGACGGGGGTGTTCCCGCACGCGCCCGAGCCGACGCGGGAGAATCTGTCGGAGTTGTGCGCGGCGGTAAGGGGCGGGCGTGCGGCGGTGGGCTTCGCGCAGGACCCCGACGCCGACCGGCTCGCGCTGATCGACGAGCGGGGCGAGTACGTCGGCGAGGAGTACACGCTGGCGCTGGGCGTGAAGTCGTGGCTCTCGATGCTGCCGGCGGAGAGATCGCGCGGGCAGAAACTCGCCGCGAACCTGTCGACCAGCCGCATGATCGACGACGTTGCGGCGTCGTTCGGCGCGTCGGTGGCGCGGACGGCGGTCGGGGAGGCCAACGTGGTCGAGGGCATGAGCCGCGACGGGTGCCTGATGGGCGGCGAGGGCAACGGGGGCCTGATCTGGCCCGAGGTGGTGCCGATCCGCGATTCGCTGTCAGCGATGGCGCTGACGCTGGCGCTGATGGCGCGGAGCGGCAAGCCGCTGTCGGCGTGCGCCGCCGAGATCCCCGCGTACGCGATCGTGAAGCGGAAGGTGGACGTTCGCGAGGGGCTGGCCGCCCGCGCGGTGCAGGCGGTGTCGGGCCACTACCGGGCCCGCGGCGCGGCGCTGAACTCGTGCGACGGGGTGCGGGCCGACTTCGCGGACGACTCCGGCGCCGCGTGGGTGCATGTCCGGGCCAGCAACACCGAGCCGATCATCCGGCTGATCGCCGAGGCGCCGACCCGCGCGCGTGCCGACGCGATTCTGGACGAGGTCGGGGCGGTCGTGGCCGCGTGCTGAAGGGCCGGGGGGCGTGGCGGCGGCGCTCGATCGGCGCCGCCCGCTGCGGGACCGAGCCTTGGACGATCCGACCCGTGGCGGGACCGCCGATGGAGACGCGTGATGCCGATGATCGAGTCTGACCCCGACGCCGAGGCCTCGCGGCCCGCGGTGTTGATCCGCGTCAAGGCGGTGCCGGGCGCGGCGCGGGAGGAGGTCGCCGGGGTCCTGGGCGACCGGCTGAAGATTCGCGTGAGCCAGCCGCCCGAGGGCGGGAGGGCCAACCGCGCGATCGTGCGGCTGCTCGCCGGTGCTTTGGGGGTGAGGGTTGGACAGGTGGAGGTCGTCGCCGGCGAGGCGGGCCCGCTGAAAACCATCCGCGTCCGCGGGGTGATGCCCGCGCACGCGCGGCTTGCGTTGGGGCTGGGGTGAAGGGCCTTGGTCCGGCCCGGCGTCACTCCCGCAGCAGGTCCGACGGCTTGAGCTTGCCCTGCACGGGCGGCGAGTTCTTCGGGTGGTAGACGTGGCACATCACGCACGAATCTCCGGCGCCCTGGGCGCTCGAGATCCTGGCGCCCTCGGCCCCGCCCGCCGGGCTGTGGCAGGCGCGGCAGCTGTCGATCCCGGGCATGAGCACGTCCGAGGAACTGGCGCTGGTCTCCGCCGGGTGGCACGACTGGCACGAGAGCATCGCGTGCGCCGCGTGGCTGAAGACGCTTCGGACCATCCACTGATCGGGGATGACCGGGTTCTTCACGACGAACGGGGAGCCCTTCGCTTCGGCTTTCTCAACGGTGTGGCAGTACCCGCAATCGGTTCCCCGCGCCAGGCTCTTGAACACCTTGTCGCGCTGGTCCACGAGGAAGGCCGCGAGTTTGTCGGGCGTGTTGAGGTCCTTGGGCAGTTCGGCGCGCTTCGGCGCGTCCCCGCCGCCGCGCCGACCGCCTCGGGCGGGCCTGGCTTCTTCCGCCGGAGCCGGCGGGCTGACCGCGTTCGTCGCGATCCACCTGAGCGTCTGCGCGTCGACGACCGCGGCGATGGCGGTCTCGTCGCCGTGGGGCGTCGGCGTCGGCTCGACGACGCCCTGGGCGACCTCGATCTCGCCCAGGCTGTGGCACGCGACGCAGTGCTGTTCGAACGTGACGGGCAGCATGGAGCGGCCGTCGGGGTCGGGCCGGTGGCAGTCGAGGCATTCCATCGAGCGGTCCGTGCCCTTCCACTTCTTCATGTCGCCCCGCATGGAGTCGGTGCCGGCGAGGTGCTTCTGGTGCGGGAACGTGATCCCCGTCGCGTCCTTCCGCCCGTCGCGGAGCACCGCGAACTCCGGGTGGTCGGAGGCGAACGAGGTCACCTTGTTGGCCACGCGCGGATCGATGGGGGGTTCGGTGAGCGGGAGCGGCAGGGGCGTGGGCGCGACGGCGGCGACCGCCACGCCGATGACCATCATCCCCGCCAAAACCGCGGCCGATCGGGGCGGACACTGTGAGCATCGGAGGTTCATTTCGCACCGCCTTCCGAGCCCGCGGGGGCGCCCGCGGGGGAGCCCATCGAGTCTCCCGCCGCGGCGGGCTCCGTGGCGCGGCCCGTGGTGTCGGCGGGCTGCGGCGCGGGCCCCCGCGTCGACGCGGCCACCAGCTTCATCCCCTTGGCCTGCAGGTCCTCGTGGCACTTCACGCAGGTCTGATCGGAGACGGCGGAGAGGTCGTGGTCAAGGCCGTTGTGCTCCATGTGGCAGGCGGCGCAGTTGGCGCTGACGCGCAGTTCCGGGTGCCCGGGCATCGCCATCGTGAAGAGGTCGGTCTGGCTCTGGGCGTGCAGCCCGGCCTGGTTCTCGTGGCAGTTCAGGCACTTCTCGTCCGACGCCGGCATGAGGAACCCGCGCAGGCCCTTGTCGATGCTCGGCGCGTGGCAGAGCGTGCACTTCTCGGCGAACATGTTGTGCGCCCTGGTGACCGCGCCGGCGGTGTAGGGCCGGTCGTCCCCGCGCATCTGGTACGCGCCGACGGTGACGGCGGTCGCGGCCGCGGCCACGAAGCCCAGGCGTCCCGTCCAGGCGTCGGCGAAGTGTTTCTTGCGAACGTACGTCAGGTCGAACCGCTCGGAGAGCGGACGCGTGTCTCTCATAGGGGCACCTCGCTCCAGCGCAGGGCCATGACGGCGTGGACGATCGCCAGCACCAGTAGGCCCCACGACAGCGGGACGTGGACGAACAGCCACGACACCAGCACCCGCTGCATGTGCCGCTGCTTGACCAACTGTCGGCGACGGTCGATCAGGTACGCCAGGCCGTCGATCCCCGGGTGGATGTGCGCGGGGGTCATGGTTTTGAGCGCCGAGAGCAGCGACGCGGCCTTGCCGGGGTTCTCCAGAACGCTGTCCTGGCCCTCGAAGTACGGCCCGGCCATCTCAAGCCAGAAACGGCGCAGTGGTTCGGCGCCGTTCGGGGGAACGTCCTTCTTGGGGGCCGCGGGCGAGGGGGCCGGCTTGGGTGCGGCGGGGGCGGCGGGTGCGGGGGTTGCGGGGGGTGCCGCAGGGGCGG
>CAZDYM010000280.1:267-3649 GCA_964509325.1 uncultured Phycisphaeraceae bacterium | reverse complement strand
GACGCCGGGCGCCGGCGCGGGGCTCGAAAGCGCCGCGGCCCAGCAGGCGGTCTCGGCGTTGGTGCGTCTGGGCGAGGACCGGACCGACGCCGAGGCGCGGGTGCGGGCCGTCCTGAAAGAAGCCGGGGAGGGCGCGGGGCGACTCACGCCGGATGAGATTCTGTCGGCGTCGTTTGCCGTAGGATGAAGGAAGCAGGCACGGGGCACTAGGCGCTGGGCACTAGGTTCTGATGCCGCTCCGGATGCAGCGCCGCCGATCACGCCTGTTCCGTTCCTCGTGCCCGATGCCCAGTGCCTCGTTCCTCGGTCACCCCCCACCCCCCATGCGACACGCGATGATCATGGCCGGCGGATCCGGCACCCGTTTGTGGCCCATGAGCCGAAAGAGCCTGCCCAAGCAGCTCGTGCCGTTCATTGAACGTCAAGGCGGCGCCAAGGGCCGGCCGAAGGCCTCGCTGCTGGAGATCAGCGCCGAGCGGCTTCGGGACGTCGTGCCGCAGAACCGCCGGCTCATCTGCACCAGCGAGTCGTACCGCGGGCTGATCCGCGCCGCGATGCCGCAGTTCACGGACGAGCAGATCATCGGCGAGCCGGTGGGGCGCGACACGGTCAACGCCGTCGGGCTGACGGCGGCGGTGCTGGCCAAGCACGACAAGGACGCGGTCTTCTGCGTGCTGACGGCGGACCACCTGATCGAGCCGGTCGAGAAGTTCGCCGAACTCATGCACCTGGGGTTCCAACTGGTCGAGAGCGACCCGCTGCGCCTGGTGACCTTCAGCATCAAGCCGACCTACCCGGCCACGGGGTTCGGCTACGTCGAGCGCGGGCGGGGTTTGCCGGGCACGCAGAACCTGGCGTACCGCGTCGAGCGGTTCGTCGAAAAACCCGATGCGCAGCGGGCCCAGGCGTACCTCGAATCCGGCGTGTTCGGCTGGAACAGCGGGATGTTCGTGTGGAAGGCCTCGACCATCCTCGACTGCCTCCGCCGCTACAAGCCCGAGAGTTTCGAGGGGCTGATGAAGATCCAGTCGGCGTGGGGCACGCCCTCGCACAAGCAGGTGCTGGAGCAGGTGTACCCGACGCTCCCGAAGATCAGCGTGGACTACGCCATCATGGAGCCGGCCACGCGCGAGCAGGCCCGGGCTTCGGGCACGCCGAACGAGGCGTCGAGCGTCAAGGTCTGCACCGTCCTGATGGACCTCACGTGGCTGGACGTGGGCTCGTGGCCGAGCTACGGCGAGACGCTGCAGGCCGACGAACAGGGCAACCGGGTCTCGGTTCCGGCGGCGGCCCCGGGGGGCGGGGGGGCCGCGGGACGAGTGCTCAAGTGCTCAAACACGCTGGTGGTGAGCGACGACCCCGCCCACTACGTGGCGGTGCTGGGGTGCGAGAACCTCATCGTGGTCCACACGCGGGACGCGACGCTGGTGATGCCGCGGGAGAGGGCGGAGGAGCTGAAACTCATCCACGCGGAGTTGCCGGAGGCGCTGAAGTAGATCGGTGGTGCGGGCTCAAGGGCAGTTGCCGCCGAACTGACCGAGAAACCCCGTCAGGTCCGCGGTGTTGACCGCGCCGTCGTCGTTCAGGTCGCCGGGGATCCCGGTGGCTCCCGTGGCGCCGAAGGCGCCGAGCAAGCGCACCAGGTCGGCGGTGTCCACCCTGCGGTCACCCGTGAGATCGGCGGGGCAGGGCTTGGGCGGGACGTTGGCGTGGGTGCGGAGGAAGTCGGCGCGGGTGCTCATCCTGGCGGCGTACGTGTTGATGGGGATCGGCACCGGCCCGGTGATGAGGTTGGGGCCGAGGTACAGGCCGCGGGTATCGAACAGCGCGCCGGAGAACTGCGGCCCGTTGGGCGTGCCGGAGTACCCGCCGTCCACCGCCGAGATCAGCGCGGCGAGCTTCACCACGCCGTCGGAGGGGTCGGTGATGAACACCGGCCCCGTGGAGTCGTTGAGCGCGGCGGTGCCCTCGCCCGGCCCGGCGGCCTGATCGAACGTGAACAGCAGGTAGTCGCCGGCGAAGCCCGGCGGGCCGCCGAAGACCGCCGTCTGGTTGACGGCGTTGGTGCCCCAGGTCAAGGCGAAATCGTCCGTGCCGGCCCAGAACCATCCGATGAAGTTGCCGCCCTGGTTCAGCGCGGGGCCCTTGTCACGCCCTCGCCCGATGAGCGTCAGCGGCTTGCCGACCTCGTTCGTCCGGTTGTACACCGGGGCCCACAAGGTGAACGAGGGCTGGCCGGCGCTGAGTTCGTAGACGCTGACGTCCTCATCCACGGCCCTCAGGAAGTAGGCGTACGAGGTTTCGACGCCGGTGCCGTTGCGGAAGTAAAAAGCGCCGCCGCCCGCGTTGCCGACGTGGGTGGACGAAACGAAATGCCGCGGCGAGATGGGAACACCGACATAGTTCCCGAACCGCCCGACGTACTGCGCGAACTCCCCCGACTGTTGGTCGGCGGGCTGCACAAACCGGCGCGGCCCGATGCAGATCACGGCGTCGGCGGCGGCGGTGAGTGACAGCAGCGCCGCCAGAGCGGGAACAACCGGCCTCGGTCGTGCTTGGGCGTGGTGGGGTCGCATCGATAGCCCGGGAAAAACCAGGGTGTGGGTTCGTCGGCGCAGCGCCGCCCCGGCTCAAAAGTAGCACCGGATCGGGGCGAATCCAGCGCCGCTTTGGGCGGTTCCCGGCTGATTGTGGGACGTTCCCGCGGTCGGACGCCGCATCACGGCTGGAAAGGGCCCCGGGGGCGTCCTGCCGGGTTGGCTCGGGGGCGAGGTGGGCAGGCTTCCAGCGGGCGCCGAATCGGTGGCTGAGAACCCCTCGTTCAAGGTCGGGGTTCCGTGCTCAGCCCGACAGGTCGCGCCAACGCCGCGCGAGGAGCCCCGCCTCCACAAAGACCCACGACGCCAGCAAGGGCACAAACCACCACGCCCTCGCGTCCATCGCTTCGACGCCGCGCAGGGCCAGGTCGGGGAGCGTGCCTTTGGTCAGTCCCTTGGCCACGCCGATGAGCGGATGGGGCTTGAGCAAGGCGCGGGCGGCGGGGGTTCTGAGAAAGGCGCTGCCGTGAGCCCCGCGATGAGCGGCCTTGAGCACGAGGGCGTCGGCGCTCCTGATCGCGGCGGCACCGCCGACCTCGCCCGCGCCGCGGATCGTGTCCAGCCCGGCACGCCCTGTGACGCTCAGCGCGAACGGCGCGTGGGGCGAGCGTTCGGCGAAGCGCGCCGCGGCCCTGAGGTCGGCGGGAGAGTCGATGACACGAAGCAGGCGGAGCGCGCCCGCCGGCGAGGCACGCTTCGAGATCGAAGCGACGTCGGCCATCATCTCCGCGACGCGGGCCTTGTCGCCCGAGCGGATCGCGGCCCGCAGCGCGTCGGCGAGGCCC
>CAZDYM010000280.1:0-214 GCA_964509325.1 uncultured Phycisphaeraceae bacterium | reverse complement strand
TGCTCGGCCCACAGCCGGATCGCGGCGGGCGGGATGAGTTCGTCGGCGTCGCCGTCGACCGCGAGCTTGGCGCCCTGGATGAGCAGGTCGCGGACGTCGCCGAAAAGGAAGAAGTCGGCGGTCACGGTGCCGAGCAACGCCTCGAGCGTGTGGCCCTGGCCGGTGAGCGCGCCCCACCCGGCGTCCCTGGCCCTGCGGAGCCAGCCGGAGCGCT
>CAZDYM010000279.1:0-3709 GCA_964509325.1 uncultured Phycisphaeraceae bacterium | reverse complement strand
CGCCGTGGCGTTCTCCATCACCGGGTCACCCGCCGAGGGCGTCGCGGTGTTGAACGGCTTGAACGAAAAGTTCTGCGGGCCCACGTTCGACGACGGGAACCCGCAGCACGCCGCCCGGTTCTGGCCCGGGTTCGAAACGTTCTGCGCCGCCAGGGCCTGGTCCGGGTACAGCGCCGTGTTCGCCGGGTTCGGCAGGTTCCGCAACGACCCAGGCGGGATGTTCACGCCCCCGGGCGGCGGCGTCGCGCTGGCCGGGTGCCGGATGAACTGGTTGTTCGAGCCCTGGTCGATGTCGATCAGCGCCACCAGGTCGCCGTCCCACAGGTTGTAGTTGGCCCCTCCGGGGTTCTCCGACTGCGTGGCGCCGTTGTGAAAATCGCCCCAGTTGCTCCCGCTGTTCAGCGGCGCCGGGCCCGGCCCAAGCCAGAAACCCGGGTACCCGCCCTCGTTGTAGAACGTCAGGCTCCCGTTCCGCCCCGAGTTGTGGTTCAGCACCGCGTCCACGTACACCTGTCCGCTCGCCCGCTTGAACGCGCCCACCATCGCCCGGAACTGCTCGGTCGTCCCGTACGCGGTCCGGTTGCTCGGCGTCCCCAGGTCGAACCGCTCGAACACGTCGTACCCGGGGCTCGTCGCGTCCGCGGCCCGCGACGGCGGGGGCAGCCACGTCCCGGTGTAGCCCGCGATGAAAAAGTCCGGCATCCGGTACTCGATCGCCGACCACGGCGCCTCGAACCACTGCAGGATCACCGTGCTGACCTGCGCCGACGCGCTGCGCTCGAACGCTCCCCCGATCCACCCCGCGCCCGCCAACGCGAGCAACCCGGCAACGGCCGGGCGAGACCAGCGACGATCGTGAGCGGCGGCGGAACAACGTGGCATGACTCTCTCTCCAGCGCGGGTGTGCGACGCCGGCCCGAAGCAAAGTCGCCTGAGGGCCGGCTCAAAACGGAAGCGACGGGACTCACGACGGCGGGTTCGCCGCCCCTGTCCATACGGGTTCGGGTGAATCCTGCCACACCCGGAGCCCGAAGTAAACCGTTTTACATCACTTTCTTCGCACAGACCGGAATAGGCCGAGAATCCCCCCGCAGTAAAGCGCTTTAGCGGCCGCGCGTGCCCCAAAAGCCCCTCGTTCGGACACGCCACGTCGACCGCCTTCGCGCCCCGCCCCCGCCACCACGACATCGAACCCGACCGGGGCACCGCCCCCGGCTCACTCTTCGCCCCCGCCGCGACGACCCTCCTTCAACCGCCCCCGTGCTTTCTTGTCATCCACCCGCTTCCGCTGGCTGGACTTCGTCGGCGTGGTCTTGACCCGTCGTTTGGGCCGCGTCATCGCGCGGACCAGCAGTTCCCGGAGCCGGGCCAGACACTCCGACTTGTTCCGCACCTGGCTGCGGTGCTCGTCCGAAGCGATCATCAGCACCCCCTCGCCGCTGACCCTGCGACCGGCCAGGTCGAGAAGCCGCCGCCGCGACCACTCGGGGATCGGCAGCGCGTCGATCGAAAGCCGCAGTTCGGCCTTCGTCGAAACCTTGTTGACGTTCTGCCCGCCCGGTCCGCTGCTGCGGACCGCGGCGAACTCCAACGCCGATTCCGGCACCACCACCCCCGGCGCGATCTCGACGCCCGAGGCAACGGGCGCCCGGCGGGCGGGATGGTCGTCGTGAGAGGGGCGGTTGTCCATCGTCGCTCCGCGCCCCCCGACGCGGATCACGGTAGGCTGTGGCGATGCACCACGGCAGCGCCACCGGATCATCAATCGAGCACGTCGGTTCAGCACGCGCCCCGAGCCCCCGAGCCTCGGCCCGGGCCGGGTCGGCCCGCCGAATCTCCGCCGCGATCCTCTTGGCCGGCCTCGGTGGTGGGGGGGCTTGGGCGGAGCCGAGCGATCCCGCCCCGGCGCCCGCCGTCGCCCCGGACTTCCACGCTCAGCAGCGGCCCTGGGCCGTCGAGCTCGAACCCAGCGTGTGGTTCGCCGCCATCAAGGGCGACATCGCCTTCAAGAACGGCTCCGAGATCGAGTTGGAGCACGTGGACATGGACGAGGTCCACGCCGCCCCGGCGGGCCGGTTCACCCTGCGTTCCGATCGTTGGACGTTCCAGTTCACCGGGTGGGCGACGGCGTTCGACGACGACGCGACCGCCGAGGTGGATTTCGACGCGGGGGACTTCACCGTCGCCGCCGGCGACGAGATCGACTACGACCTCAACTACGCGTCGTTCAAACTCACCGCCGGCTGGTCCTTCGATCCGTTCGTCCCTTATGAAGACGGGACGGCGGCGTGGTTCGATCTTTTCGGCGGGGCGCAGGTGTACCACCTCGATTTCGAGCTCGGCCCCGCCGATTCCGACCAGCGCACCGACGAGAGCGACACCTGGATCGCCCCGCTGGTGGGCGGGCGGCTGAACCTCCTCCTGGCCGATGACTTCGAGATCAGCGTCGCGACCGACGTCGGGGCCACGCTGGGCCCCGGCGACGCGGGCTTCGCCTGGGACATCATCCCGCACTTCCGCTGGTTCCCCGCCGGCAACAAGACCTTCGCCGTGCAGGTCGGCTTCCGGCACAACGCCGCCGACCTTTCGACCGGGGACGACGAAGACTTCCAGTTCGACGCCTTCGCGGCCGGCCTGTTCGCCTCGGTGGTCATCCGCTTCTGACCGCCCGCGCGCTCGTCACGACCGCTTCAGCCACGCCCGCTCGACCGAGTCGACATCGCCGAACCGCGCCCGGAACAGCTCCAGATGCCGGCGCGGGCCCATCCGCCCCGGCGGCTGGCGCAGGATGTCTCGGAAGTACTCGCACAGCGCCGCCCGCTCGTAGCGGAACAGGTACCGGAACAGCGACCACGACTGGGCGTACATCACGTCGGCGGCCTCCTCGTCGTCGCCCGGCACCGTCAGCATCTGCACGAACACCTCGAGCGGGATCAGCCGCCCCTCTCCGCGCACGCGGTCGAAATCGCGCCGGCGCGGGTCGAACTCGTGCTCGGGCCCGAACGCGTTGCCGGGCCTCTCGGTCTCGAAGTTGGTCGCGAGGCCCTCGGTCAGCCAGAACGGGTACTCGCGGTCGCGGGCCTGCAGCCCCCAGTTGAACGCCAGCAGGTGCACCGCCTCGTGCACCGCCTTGGCCTGGCCGTTGATCCGTGTGGCGCTGGTCACGCGCTGCCGCTCGTGCCTCAGTTTCGCGGCCATCTCCGCCGCCCGCTTCTCCAGCGCCGCGGCGTCGTCGGCGCGGCGCTCCCGCCGCGCGTCGGTGGCCATCCCCTTGGCGCGGGCCACCGCCTCGTCGAACTCGCGCAGCCGCTCGACCGCCAGCGCCGCCATCGGCCCGGTCTCGTCGTTGTAGAACACCGCCCGGTTCGAGAGCGACGCGTAGTACCCCGCCACCCAGCCGGCCTCGACCGCGTCGTGCCGGCGCGCGAACACCGTGTAGCGATCGTGATCGTTCACCAGCACCACCACCAGCGGCTGCTCCGACGGCTCGAGCCGGAAGCCCAGCCGGTCCGCGAAACGCCTGAACTGGTGCGAGGCACGCTGCAGCAGCGCCGCGCGGTTCTGCGTCCAGGCGGCGTCCGCATCGGACACGATCAGGAACGGCTCGGCGCGCGTCACCGTTGCCCGTGTCCCCAGCGACGCCAGTTGCTCCCGCGCCAGGTTCGCCGCCCACTCCGCGTCCGCGGGCTCAACCACCCGCACCAGCCCG
>CAZDYM010000278.1:0-3715 GCA_964509325.1 uncultured Phycisphaeraceae bacterium | reverse complement strand
GCCCTGGTCGCTCGTGAAGAAGCCCTCCACGCTCGCGCCCACCACCACCTCGCGGTGGCGCTGCTGCAGATCGGCATGCTGCGGCGCGGGATCGCGGCCGAGCGCCGCGCCGTCCGCCTCGACCCCACGATCCCCGAGGCGTGGCACAACCTGGCGCTGGCGGCCATCCGGGCGGGCCGCATGAAGCGGGCGCGGGTGTACCTTGAGAAGGCGCGACGCCTCGCGCCGAGCGACCCGAACATCCGCCGGTTGAGCGTGCTGTTCCGCATCGAATGGGTCATCGCCCCGCTGCGCCGGTTGTGGCCAACGAAGAGGGAGACCGCGCGTGCCCGCGGGCCGAGACGCGCCGGTCCTGCTCCCTGAGTGTTCGGCTTCCGGTTGATGTGGTACACTTCCGCGCTCTCCCGGTTCGGGCAAGACCGGGCCCCGGCCCCTTTTCCCCCGCGGTGCCTCGCGGTGGTCCGTTCCCTCTCCCCTGCCCGCAGGTCCCAGTCGCCATGGATCAGTCGTCGTCGCTCCCGGAAACCGCCGCGCCCGCCCCTTCCCCCGCCGCTCAGCCTGATTCGCTCGGGGCCGACGCGCAGCGTCAGATGGACGACGCGATGAACGCCGCCATCAGCGCCCCGCCCGCGCCGCCCAGGCACAAGAAGCCCGAGGTGCAGCACCTTCCCGGCGGCGGCCCCATCCGCGGGCCCCGGGTGGTTCAGTCGGGTCGCGAGCACCGCACCGGGCGCGTCGTCTCGGTCGGGCCCGACGACATCTTCGTCGAGTTCGGCCCGAAAGAGCTCGGCGTCCTCCCCCGCCTCCAGTTCAAGCCCGAGGATGAACTCCCCAAGGTCGGCGACTCCATCGAGGTCGTCATCGACAAGTTCGAGAAGGACGAGAACCTCCTCATCTGCTCCCGCCCCGGCCAGGTCACCAAGGCCGAATGGGAACTGCTCGAGCCCGGACAGATCGTCGAGGCCATGTGCACCGGCGTGAACAAGGGCGGCCTCGAACTCGAGGTCGCCAAGCACCGCGCCTTCATGCCCAAGGGCCAGGTCGATGTCCACTTCATCGAGGACCTCTCCGGCTTCGTCGGACAGAAACTCACCTGCAAGGTCACCAAGGTCGACCGCGCCGGCGGGGGGAACATCCTGCTCAGCCGCAAGGACGTCGTCGCCGCCGAACGGCGCGAGAAGGTCAAGAAACTCAAGGAAACCCTGGCCGAGGGCGACGTGCTGGAAGGCGTTGTCAAGAAGGTCATGCCCTTCGGCGCGTTCATCGACGTCGGCGGCATGGACATGCTCTGCCACGTGTCGGACCTCTCGCACGACCGCGTCGCCAAGCCCGAGGACGTGGTGAAGGAGGGCCAGACCGTCCGCGTCAAGGTGCTCAAACTCGATTGGGAGAACGAGCGCCACGCGGTGGGGATGAAGCAACTGATGGACAACCCCTTCGTGGTGGCCCTGAAGGACATCGCCGAGGGCAGCGTTGTCCAGGGCACCGTGACCAAACTCGCCGAGTTCGGCGCGTTCGTGAAGATCGCCGAGGGTGTCGAAGGTCTGGTGCACATCTCCGAGATCGCTTGGAAGCGCGTCGGCAAGGCGTCGGACGTGCTGCAGCCCAAGCAGGTCGTCAGCGTCAAGGTGCTGAAACTCGACCCCGAGACGCGGAAGGTCAGCCTCAGCATCAAGCAGACCCAGGAGCAGCCCCAGAGCGACCGCCCCCAGGGCCGCGGCCCCCGCGGCGGGAAGGACGCCGACACCCGCACGCCCGAGGAGATCCTCAAGGAAACCCCGGCCGAGCGCCGCCAGCGCGAGGCCGCCGCCGCCAGGGCCAAGCAGACCGGCCTCAAGAGCGGCCTGGGCAAGAGCGCCAGTCTCGGCATGAGCCTCGCCGATCTGAAGCTCTGACCTCCCCGCGTCGCCGTCCGGGGCTTCCCGCCCTCCGCCGGTCGTGCTCGGCAGGCGGCCCGGGCGGCATCGCCGCGGATACCCGAGCCGTGCCGCGCGCTAGCCGGCCCTCACGCCGCTGACCTGCCCCAGCAACATCGCGAGCCGCAACCGTTGTCCGGGGCGGGGCGGTTGCCCGTCGCACAAGTGGCTCGGCACCCGCGCGTGGGTCGCGCCCGAGCGGATCGACGCCTCGTCCTCCGGCACGGGCGACCCCGCCGGCCACAGCAGCACGTCGTAGTACACGTCCCCGTGGATCGACACCGGGGCGACGCCGACGACCGTGCCTTCGAACGTGCCCATCAACGGGAGGCTCACGCGCCGCTCCTTCGCATCGGCGGGCCGGAAACCCGCCGCAGACCGCCTCACCACCCCCGCACGCTGCGGTACGCGCACCCGCAGAGTTTGTACAGAATCCGCGCCCCCACGTTCGCGTCCCACTCATCGCGACCGGCCCCCCCCACCGCCTCACCCGGGCACACCTCGTTCAGGTCAAAGCCGATCACCCGCCGACCGGACCGCGCCAGCGTCTCCAGCAGCACCGACGCCTGCGCGAAGCTCAGCCCGCCCGGGACCGGCGTCCCCGTGTGCGGGCACAACGACGGGTCCAGACCGTCGATATCGAACGACACGTACACCAGCCGCGGCAGAGCGCTCACGATCTGGTGGCAGGTGGCCTCCCACGCCTCGCCCCGCGAGTGGCGCTTGAACAGGTCCAGGTCGAAGTGGGTCACCACCCGTGTGTGCGGGGCCCCCGCCACCGGAGCGTCGGCCATCCACGAATCGTTCGGGTTCAGCGGGCTGGCGGCCGGCGGCGCGGGCTCGGTCGCCACCTTCAACTCGCCCTCGCCGAAATCGCGGATCCCCACCTGCACGATCCGCCTCACCTGCGGCAGCCGCCGCAGCACGTTGAACATGATCGACGCGTGCGACCACGTGAACCCCTCGAACGACTCCCGCAGGTCCATGTGCGCGTCGACGTGCAGGATGCCCAGCGGCTCGCCCGCCGCCGCGGCACGCTCGGCGCACGCTTTGATTGCGCCGAAGGGCGTCGAGTGATCACCCCCGATCACACCCGGCACCCGCCCCGCCTCCAGCAGCCCCTTCACCCGGTCGTACACCACCCCGTTCATCCATTCGCTCGCCTCGTTCACCCGGCGCACCGCCTCCGCGTCGGACGGGTCGTCCGGGTCGGCGCCGCCCTTGCCGATGATCGGCTCGGCGATGGCGCGGGCCTCTTTGCTCCGCGCCAGCATCGCCTCATCGATCTCCTGCATGTGCAGGCCGAACTCGTACACCCGCCCGAACTGCAGGTCGAACAAGTCGACCTGCGCCGAGGCTTCGAGGATCGCACGCGGGCCCGACGACGCGCCCCCCCCATAGGACGTGGTGGCGTCGAACGGCGCCGGGACAAGCACGCACGCCGACTGCTCGAACGTGAACGGCAGCCCGAACACGCCCGAACCCGGCCGGGCGGCGGCGTCCGGGTCAAAGCCGACGGGACCGACGGGCGGAACAGGTGATCCGGGGTGGATGGCCATGCCCCATCGTACGCGCTGCGGCACGGCTTCTCGGACCTTCGCGAAAGCCGCGGCCAGGCCACGCACGCGGCCAGCAGGCACACCCCCGGCGGGGGAATATCTGGCCCCCCGGGCTGAAAAAAACCGGTCCGACAGGCCCGGTTCGGTGGCCACTTGGTCGATGACAAGCGAATCTGTTCTCGGGCCGCGTCCACGGCCCCGGTTGAGGGTGACCGTTGCTCAGCGTGAAGTCCCATGAAG
>CAZDYM010000277.1:0-3732 GCA_964509325.1 uncultured Phycisphaeraceae bacterium | reverse complement strand
GAGCGACCTTGACCCCGGCATCCCGGTCACGAATCCGTACGAGGGGCGTCCGGTCTCGGGGATCCGCCTGGAGGGCCTGACGCGGGTGAAGGAGCAGTTCATCCGCAACCAGCTGCGGACCGCCGAGGGCCGCCCGCTGGAGTGGGACCTGGTGCGTGAGGACTGCCGGAGGCTGCAGCGGCTGGGTGAGTTCCGGGGCGTCGGCGCGGACGTCGACGTTCAGCCCGACCTCTCGGTGGTGGTGGTGTACCGGCTGACCGAGGCGCCGGTGGTGCGCGACGTGCAGGTGGTGGGCAACCGCGAGATCCCCGACGAGGACCTGATACGCGTCACCAGCGAGATCGTGGCGTTGATCCGCGGCGTGCCCATCGACGACTACCGGGTGGCGCAGGGCCAGCGGGCCATCGAGAACCTGTACCGCGAGAAGGGCTACTACCAGGTGCAGGTGACGATCGACGAGTCGGAGCTCGTCGGCGACGGCACCATCCAGTACATCATCCGCGAGGGCGAGCGGACACGGGTCACAGTGATCCGGTTCGAAGGGAACAACTCGATCGAGTCGCGCAAACTCCGCCCGGAACTCAAGACCGAGGAAGCCAACTGGTTCGTGACGGCGCCGCTCGACGAAGAGGTGCTGGACCGCGACGTGGCGGCGCTCGTGAAGTTCTACCAGGACCGCGGGTACCTCGACGTGCGGGTGGGGCGGCGGGTGCAGCCCTCGCCGGATTCGAAGGAAGCGATCGTCACCTTCATCATCGAGGAGGGCACCCGGTACACGCTGGGCACGCTGGAGATCTCGGCGCGCCCGCTGCCCAGCGGCGAGCCGGGGACGCTCAAGGTGTTCACGCCCGAGCAGCTGGCGGGGGTGGTCGATCTCAAGCCGGGCGCGGTGTTCGGGCGCAGGGACGTGGACGCGGCGGTCGAGGCCGTGAAGAACGCCTACCTAAAGCTGGGCTATGTCGACGCGCAGGTGAGCAGCGAGGAGCTGCGCTCGGGCGAGGGCGGGCCGGCGCCGGCGGGCACGGGCCCGAGGGTCGACCTGCGGCTGTTCGTCCGCGAGGGCGAGCGGTTCAAGACCGGGCTGGTGGTCATCCAGGGCAACACGCTCACCCAGAGCAAGGTCGTGCGCCGCGAGGTGACCGTCCGCCCCGACCGGTGGCTCGACGGCACCGAGGCCCAGAACACCGAGCGGCGCCTCCGCAACAGCGGGCTGTTCGAGACCAACCCGCAGAACGGCCCCCTGCCCAAGGTCACCATCCAGCCCGAGGACCCGGCCAACCCCGGGTACCGCGACGTGCTGGTCGAGGTGACCGAGACCGACACCGGGAGCATCAACTTCGGCGCCGCGGTGAGCTCCGACGCGAGCGTGTTCGGGGTCATCAACATCAACCAGCGGAACTTCGACCTGGCCGACACCCCCGACAGCTTCGGGGAGTTCATCACGGGCAAGGCCTTCCGCGGCGCGGGGCAGAACTTCAACCTGAACCTGCAGCCGGGCGTCGAGCAGTCGAGCTACTCGCTCACCATCGGCGAGCCTTCGTTCCTCGAGACGCCCTACGCCGTCTCGAACACCGTCGCCTTCACCGACCGCGAGTACAACGAGTACGACGAGCAGCGGATCAGCGAGCGGTTCCGCATCGGTCGGCGTTTCGGGGAGCGGTGGGCCGGCGCGCTGGCGTTCCGCGTCCAGTCCATCGAGATCACGGACATCGAGCGGCGCAGCCCGGTCGACGTGTTCGAGGTCGAGGGCGACAACTTCCTCACCGGCATCGGCTTCGAGCTGACGCGCACCACCGTCGACAACCGCGTCCGGCCCACCGAGGGCACCCGGACCGAGCTGGGGGTCGAGCAGGTCGGTGCGCTGGGGGGTGATTTCGACTTCACCCGTTTCACCGCCGAGCACACGCTGTTCCTGCCCATCGACGAGGACTATCTCGGGCGCAAGACGGTGCTGAGCGTGAAGACCCGCGGGGGGTACCTTGTGCCGGAGGGGGACGCGCCGATCTTCGAGCGGTTCTTCATGGGCGGGCGCAACTTCCGCGGCTTCGAGTTCCGCGGGATCGGTCCCCTGGGCGTCCGCAACGACACGGGCCAGGTGGGCGACGAGCACGTCGGCGGGGACTTCATGTTCTTCCTCGGGCCGGAGATCGAGAAGCCCATCTTCCAGGACGTGATCGCCGTCGTCGTCTTCGCCGACACGGGAACGCTGAACAAGGATTTCTCCTTCGACGACTACCGCGTGACGGTGGGCGCGGGGCTGCGGCTGTACGTGCCGGCGCTGGGCTCGGCGCCGCTGGCGTTCGACTTCGCGGTGCCGCTCGTGGACTTTGAGGGTGATGAGGACCAGTTGTTCTCGTTCGCGATCGACATTCCCTTCTAGGAACCGCCGCGGGGCCGCGGCGCCCGCGGAGGGATGGAGACCACTCCGTGCCCGGGCACGTGGCTTCGGTGACGCACACTGCGATGATCCCCTCTGCCTCCCCCATCATGGTCGGATCGTGGAACGCGGGACCCGCCACGGCCCGGGCCGTCTCGCTGTTCGCGGCGGGCGCGCCGATGCTCGACGCCCTCGTCGGCGGCGTCGCGCTCATCGAGGACGACCCGGCGGAGATGTCGGTGGGGTACGGCGGCCTGCCGAACGAAGAGGGCGTTGTCGAACTCGACGCGGCGGTGATGGACGGCCCGCGCCACAAGGCCGGAGCGGTCGCGGGGCTGAAGGGGGTGCGTCACGCCGCCGCGGTGGCGCTGAACGTCTTGCGGCGGACCGACCACGCGCTGCTGGTCGGCGAGGGCGCGCTGAAGTTCGCTCGCCAGTGCGGCTTTAAGGAGGAGGACCTTCTCACCGAGCAGGCCCGCGAGGCGTGGCTGCGGTGGAAGGCGACGCTGAGCCTCCGCGACGGCTGGATCGGGCCGGATGACGCCGCGACGGACTTCGGCCACGCGCGCTGGGCGGGGCATCACGCCAACCCGACGCCGGGGGGACCGGGCGGCCCCGGCGGCGAGGCCGATCAAACAGGGCCGGGGGGAGCGGGCGGGCAACCCACCGCCCCCTTCACCTACGGCACCGTGCACGTGTCGGCGCTGACCGAGCCCGGCGGCGATCTCTTCAGTTGCACCTCGACGAGCGGCCTCTCGTACAAGATCCCGGGTCGTGCCGGTGATACCCCGATGATCGGCGCCGGGCTCTACACCGACAACCGCGCCGGCTCCGCCGGGTGCACCGGGCGGGGCGAGGCGACCATGCACAACGCGGCCTCGTACCACGCCGTGCTGCTGATGGAGCAGGGCCGAGCGCCCACCGAAGCGGCGCTGGAAGCGTTGCGGCGTGTCGCCTCGCGCACGCTCGAACCCCGCCTGCTGAGCGCGCCGGGACGCCCGTCTTTCAACGTCACGCTGTACGCGCTCCGCAAGGACGGCGAGGTCGGCGCGGCGTCGATCCTGCCGGGCTACACCTACGTGACGCAGCACGGACCAGAAACGAAGCTCGGCGCGTGCCCGAGCGTGTTTCCCTAGGAACACAACCCCGACCGCTCGGGAGCGGTCCCCGCGCGGCGGAAGTCTCCACGGGGCAACCGGGGCGGCAGCGACGGGCCGCCGGGTTGTCCGAAGCACCAGCGGATTCCGCCCGCCGGCTCTCGCTCCGGGTTGGTGTGTCGGGTGGTACGAGAATCAACCGCTTATTCCCGGTCCGGGGGCTGTCGGTGCGGTTTCGCGCCGGAAATCGAGCGAGGG
>CAZDYM010000276.1:0-3751 GCA_964509325.1 uncultured Phycisphaeraceae bacterium | reverse complement strand
AGCGGCCCGCGCATCATCACCGCGTTGGACTCGATCGGCTGACCCGAAGATTCACCTTCTCGGCGCGGCCCGATGTTCTTCGGGTAACGTCCGTGCCTTGTTGGGGGCCGACCGCGGGCCGTCGTGCCTCCGTCGCTCCGGCAGCACGCGAACGATCGGGCCACGCGGCCTGAACGCCCGGCCTTGGGGCGCAGCCACGCCCACAACCCGTGATTCCTTGACGATCCGTTCCCCTTACGCCGCCGCCGACTCGCGCCGTCCCGCGCCGGCCAGCCCGGCCCCGTTCAGCCGCACCTCGACCTCGCACCCCGGCTTGCCTTGGCGGGCCGCGACTTCGACCTCATCCAGTTCGGCGATCAGCCGCTGCGTGCTGCTGATCGCCTCGTCCAATGAGGACCTCCCTGTCACCTGCTTCATCGCGTCGGACCGGCGCATCTGGGCCAACTGGCGGTCGCACTCGGCCCGGGCCGCCTGCAGGCTGGCCAGAACCGCTTGGGCCTTGGCCCGAAGATCGTGCTGCAACGCCGAGAGAGAGCCTTCGGAACGTTGCGAAAAAGTCGTGGCGGAGAGCGGCATCCAAACTTCCTGAGGCTCGGCCACGCGCTCGCGACCGTCGGAACTCGGGCGCGGGCCGGGGTCAAGCAGGGATGGAACTCGGCGGGCGACAGCGAACCACCGAGGGGGGTCCCGGTTGGGAAACCCAACCAGGATTGTCCCACCCGGCACCATCGGCATCAAGCCGCCGACGACTGGACCCCCACTTTGGGTGGGTTTTCGAGGTTATACGACCTTGTCTGGTCCAGTTCCGGCACATGTCGCTGCAGCGCCGCCAGCACCGTCTGCCGGTCCTGCACGTGCCGCAGACCGGACAACTCGGCGATCATCGAAGTCATCGCCGGGCGATCCACCGGTTCCCCATGCCAGACGCAAACCCCGTCCACGGAAGTCTTTACGAGTTCTTCCGCCGAGTACGCCAGTTCCTCGTACAGCTTCTCGCCAGGCCGCGGACCGGTCAAGCTGACCCGGATCTGCGGCCCCCCGGACGCCTGGTGCCCACCCGGCAGCCCCTGCTGAGCGCTGGGGGATGGTTCAAGGACGGGGGATAGGCCGTGGGCTCGGATGAAGTTCATGGCCAGGTCAAGGATGCGGACCGGCTGGCCCATGTCGAGGACGAACACCTCGCCGGGGATGGCGGCGGACTGAATGACGAGCGCCGCCGCCTCGGGGATGGTCATGAAGTACCGGGTCATCTCCGGGTGGGTGACGGTGACCGGCCCGCCCTCGGCGATCTGCCTGGTCCAGATCGGCAGCACGCTGCACGCGCTGCCCAGCACGTTCCCGAAGCGGACCAGGCTGAAGCGGGTTCTTCCGGCGGCCCCCTGCCCGCCCCCCCCACCGCTCGCCCCTCCGACCCCTGTTCCGCCCCCCGCGGCGACCGGGACGCCCGGCCCGGGCTGGTTGAGCGAGCGGACGTACAACTCCGCGAGACGCTTGGTCGCACCCATCACGCTGGTGGGGTTCACGGCCTTGTCCGTCGAGATCAGCACGAACCGCTCGACGCCCACCGCGAGCGCCGCGTCGGCGACCGACTTGGTGCCGAACAGGTTGTTGTTCACCGCCGCCGCGGGGTGATCCTCCATCAACGGCACGTGCTTGTGGGCCGCGGCGTGGAAGACGACATCGGGCCGAAGGTTCACGAGCCGGCGCAGGGTGGCGTCGCTGTCGATGACATCGTGCAGCACCGCCGAGCGCTTCAGGCTCGGGTGCCGCGCCGCGATCTGGCGGTCGATCTCGAACAGCGCGTTGTCGGAGCGCTCCATCAGCAGCACGGCCGCGGGCTCGAACCCCGCGACGATGCGGGAGATTTCCGAGCCGATCGAGCCCCCCGCCCCGGTGATCAGCACGCGCCGGCCCTTGATGATGGACTCGACCAGGGCCCGGTCCATGCGCCGGTGGGGCCGGCCCAGCAAGGCCTCGTGGTCGATCTCGCCGATCCCTCGGAACACGCTCTGCGGCTCGTGCGTGAGCACGTCGTGCAGGGTGGGGAGGAAGCGTTCGCTCACGCCGAGGCGCTGCAGCACGGCGCGGCACCGCGCGATGGCCCCGCCCATGGCGCTGGGCAGGCTCACCAGCGCCGTCGAGAAGGGGTAGTTGGCGTGGACCTTGTCGAGATCATCGAGCGTGCCGAGCACCGGGAGGGTCTGCGGCACCAGCGCCTCGGCGCGGGTGAGCACGACGGCCCCGAGCGGTCGCGGCGCGACGCCGCCCGCCTCCCGCAACTGCCGCGAGGCGGCGGCGACGGTCTCGGCGGTGCCGATCACAACGAGCCCGGGAACAGTGCTGGCGGCGCGCATGAACAACCTCCGGCCCCGGGGAGCGAGCGGGGGCCGGGGGTGTTATCGGCTGTTTTGGCGCGCGACCTGATGCGGCCCGCGTCCCGCGTTGCCCGTGCCTGAGGTTCGGGCGTCAGGCCCGCAGCCCCGCCGCCCCGAACAGGTTGCGGTGCGTCAGCGGCTGCTTGGCGAAGCGGGCGGCCAGTTCGGGCTCGAAGGGGTAGAGCTGGGCGGTCTGGATCGAGAGCACCTCCAGGCCGGCGCGTTCGAGTTGCCAGCGGAGGCGGCGTGGGCACGTCGGGTTGCAGTGCCGCTCCAGGCGGATGGCGTCTCGGCGCGGCAGGCCGCCGCCCTCGATCGCCTCGGCGTCGAGCCGGGCCGCCAGGGCCCGCGTGCGGCGTTCGAACTCGCGCGGATCGGCGTCGGCGTAGGGAAGCAGCGGTTCGGCCCCGCGCCCGCCGCGCTCAAAGAACAGGTAGTCGAACTCCGTCGGGAAGGTGTGGAAGATCAGCACGCCGCGGGGCGACAGTCGGCGTCGGATGGTCTGCAGCAGGGCGCCCATCTGGTCGTCGTGCAGGTGCTCGAAGATGTCGAAGGCGACCGCCAGGTCGATCGGGCGCGGGTCGTCCCACGCCGCCAGGTCGGCGCAGTCGAACCGCGCCGTCACGCCCTCCTCCGCCGCCAGGTCGCGGGCGATGTCGAGGGCCTCGGGGTCCATATCGACGCCGACGCTGTCAAAGCCCAGCCGGGCGAACTCGATGGCGAAGGTGCCGATGGAGCAGCCGACATCCACCACCCGAACGCGTCCCGCGCCGGCCCCGCCGGTCCGACCGTCCTGGCCGAGCCCGAGCCGCGGGTACGCGTGCTCGCGGGCCAGGCGGTGCGCCAGATCGACCCGCAGCCTCCAGTGGTTGGCGGCCCGATCTCGGTACTTGCTGGCTTGGTGCAACTGGTACGCGCGCCCGTACTCAGCGGCGATGACGGGCGCCGCGGCGGGCGTGGGCGCGCTCGCAACAGGGCAGGGGGCAGTCGGGCTCATCTCCGCTTCATCGGCACGGAAACGGGGGCGCCAGCAGAATGTCCGCCCCCCGGGCCCGTCCCTCCGCCGCTACCATCGCCCGGCGTGCTGGTCCACCTCAACCGACAACTCGTGCCGGCGGAGCAGGCGAAGGTGTCGGTCTTTGACCGCGGGTTTCTGTTCGGCGACGGGGTGTACGAGGGGCTGCGGGTCACGCAAGGACGGGTGATCGGGCTGCGCCACCACGAACGCCGCATGCGCGCCGGGCTGGACGAGGCCCGCATCCGCGGCTTTGACCCCGCGAGCCTGGGCCCGCTCACGCGTGAACTCGCCGAGGCGAACCGCCTGGAGGAAGCGGCGGTGTACTGGCAGGTTTCGCGCGGCGTGCCGCCCGCCGGCG
>CAZDYM010000275.1:0-3752 GCA_964509325.1 uncultured Phycisphaeraceae bacterium | reverse complement strand
GGTGAACACCCGCTCGACGGACCTACCCTGCCGCATGGAACCGGACGACGACGTCTGCCTCTGCTTCCACGTGTCGCTGCGGAAGATCGAGTCCTTCCTGCGGCGCGAGGAGCCCCCGGTGCCGTCGCTCATCTCGGAGTGCCTCGGCGCGGGCACGGGATGCCGCTGGTGCGTGCCGTTCCTGAAGAAACTGCACGAGCAGCACCGCCAGGGTCAGCCGGTGGGGCTGCCGGTCCCGCCGGAGGAGTACGCCCGGCGCCGGGCGGCGTACCGGTCCACCGGCGCGCGCGACGCGGGCGAGCCGCCCGGTAGCATGGGGGCATGACGAAGACGACGTTGCTGCGGGATCGGGTCGCCGCCGTCACGGGCGCGAGCGCCGGGATCGGGCGGGCGGTCGCCCTGGACCTCACGCGGGCGGGCGCGACGGTCGTCGTCAACGCCCGACGCGAGGACCGCCTGCGGGAACTCGTCTCCGAGATCGCCGCGGAGGGCGGCTCGGCCGTGCCGGTTCCGGGCGACGCCGCGGACACCGCGGTGATCGACCGCATGCTCGACACGGCCAAGTCGGCCTTCGGGCGCGACGCCGACCTGGTCGTCGTGAACGCCGGGCGCGGCCTCTCGGGCAGCCCGACCACCTCGGACCCGTCGCAGTGGGAGGAGATGGTCCGCCTGAACCTCATCGGCGCGGCCCGGCTGGTGCGGGCGGCTTCGGAGCGGATGGTGAAGCTGGTGCCCGAGCCCCGCGCGGGGGCGAACACCCCGGCGCAGGACCCCTGGCTCTCGAAACCCCGCGACATCGTGCTGCTGGGCTCGACGGTGGGCAAGCACATCTCCCCGTTCTCGTCGATGTACGGCTCGACGAAGTTCGCGGTGAACTCGATCGCCGAGGCGGTGCGCCGGGAGATGTCGGGCAAGGGGGTCCGGGTGTCGAGCGTGTCGCCCGCCATCGTGCGGAGCGAGTTCCAGGCGGTGGCGGGGTACGACCCGGTGAAGTTCGGCGCGTTCATGGACGCCGTGGGCCCGGTGCTGGAACCGGAGGATGTCGCGCGACTCATCACCTTCATCGTCTCGCAGCCCGCCCACGTGTGCGTGAACGACGTGGTGATCCGCCCCACGCGGCAGGAGTACCCGTAAAGCCACGCCGCACAACCAAACGATCTCGGAGTGGCGGAACTTTGGCGCGGTGGCGGCGGAACGCCCCCGTCCGCGATTGTCCGGTCGGGGACTGATCGCGTGACAGCCCGATCCGCGGCGGAAAATGCGACCGAAATCAGGCGGCCCGCCGGGGGTTGTGGTGGCGCGCCGCGTGCAGTGGGTGAGCCTCGTCGGTTCCGACCATCCGCGGCGCGCGGTCGCTCGTGCCGCTTTTCGGAGCCGTCCCGGCCCGAGTGTGCGGGCCGGGTCAACCGAATCCATCCTTTGGAGTCCGCGCCATGAAGACCCTTGCTCTGACCTCCGCCGCCGTCCTGCTCGTGTCGTCGAACGCCTCGGGCGTGTTTCAGATCTTCGACGGCAACGCCGAGATGCGCTCGGCGCTCACCCCGTTCCTTCCGGACAGCAACCTTCCCACGGCGGACTTCCGGTGCGACGGCCCGGCCAGCCCCGACCACATGTTCGGATCCAACTGGGCGTACCGCGCCCCGGGCGGGGGCGGCAACCGCGGGTTCTCGTGGCTCGACACGCCGGTGCAGACCACGATCGGCAACACGCTGACCCTGGTGTACACCAACGCGGGCCCGAACCCGGTGGGCGTCAACCGTTTCAACGCGCGCCTCACGGTGCAGATCTTCGACGCCGTGCAGCCGAACACCGCCCGCTGCGAAAGCACCCTCGAGTTCCAGGCCGCACCGACCAACGCCGGCCCGACGGTCTGGAACATCTTCCACGTCGCCGACCTCGACCTGAACGGCACCGCCCCCAACGACATCGCCCAGATGGCCCCCGCCATCCCCGACGTGCCCGGCGTCATCGGCGAGGCCGTCAGCCCCGACCGCATCACCTTCATCGGAATCAACCCCAGCCGCTGGGAAGTCAACACCGGGCCCGTGCTCCGGAACAAGATCGTCGGCGGCGCGGTGCTGGACCTGAGCGGAGCGGTCGGACCCGTGGCCGGCGACGGCGCCTACGGCTACCAGTGGGTCGTCACCCTCGCCCCCGGGCAATCGGCCCGCTTCAAGACCGCCTTCGGCATCAACATGCCGCCCCTGCCCCCGCCCTGCCCGGGCGACATCAACGCCGACGGCGCCCGCGACGTCAACGATCTCGTCGCCTTCCTCGCCAGCTTCGGCCAGGTCGTGCCCCCGTTCTCCGCCGGTGACCTCGACGGCAACGGCCTCGTCAACGTCGTCGACCTGACCATCCTGCTCGGCCTGTTCGGCCAGCCCTGCTGACACGCTCCGACGAACAACCCGGCCCGCGCCCCACGATCAAGCCCAGCGGCGCCGCTGCTGGGCTTGTGTGTTCATCACCACCGCGCCGACGCCGCGCCGCCGTTCGATCTGACGCGACCGCGGGACACCAAACCTCGGGCGCGGAAGGCGTTCTCGGACGCCCTAGACTTCACGCGGCGTTCGGGTACTTCCCTATGAAGTTCCCGCCCAGCGGGCAGGCCCGGACGTTTAGAATACTCGCGCATCCCTCCGTCCCTCCGCCGTCCCCCCCGTCGTCCGCCGCCGGAACCGGAAGAACCTCTGCCATGCCCGCCACCGCCCCATCGTCGTCGCTCCCCGAACCCGGCTACTCGATGACGCCGGTGGCGCGGGGGCTGTCGACCGAACTCCCCGCGGTCCCCGCCGGCGGCGGGATCGGCATCCGACCCGTGGACATCTCGGGGCTGCCGGGGCGTCTGATCGTGGTCGAAGGCACCGACGGCGTGGGCCGTTCGACCCAGGTGGCGCTGCTGCGGGAGTGGCTCGAGAACCGCGGCTTCGGGGTCGCGCACACCGCGCTGACGCGCAGCCGCCTGGCGGGCGAGGGCCTGCGCAAGGCCAAGGAGGGTCACACCCTGGGCCGCCTGACGATGGACCTCTTTTACGCCACGGACCTGGCCGACCGCATCGAGAACCAGGTCGTGCCGGCGCTCCGCGCGGGCTTCGTCGTCCTGACCGACCGGTACGTGTACTCGGTGATGGCCCGCTCGATCGTTCGCGGCGTTGATCCCGCGTGGATCCGCGACGTGTACCGGTTCGCGCCGGTCCCGCACGCGGTGTTCTACCTCAAGTGCGACCTCGAGCACCTCGCCCCTCGGGTGCTGGCGGCGGGCGGGTTCGACTACTGGGAATCCGGCATGGACTTCCAGGAAGAGAACGACGTCTACCAGAGTTTCGTGCGCTACCAGGGGCGCTTGCTCAGCGTGTTCGACCACCTGGCCGCCCAGTACCAGTTCAAGGTCATCGACGGGAACCGGGACGTTCACGAAGTCTTCGCCGACCTCAGCAAGGGCGTGCTCGCGGTGGTGGGCACGATGAGCGGCGCGAAGAAGGGATAACCCCACCGCGGGAAGCACGCATGGTGTTGCCGGCCCACGACAGCCCGAACGAGCAGCCTCCTCCCGGCGCGCGGAACGGGCCGGCCGAGGCGTCGTCGCCCGGGGCGGTGCCGGAGCGCGTCTGCCTGCGGGCCGACCTGGGGGTGACCGACGCCGCGGCTCTGGTCATCGGGGAACGGTTCGAGGCCGTGGCCCGGGCCCTGGAGGACATGCACGAGAGCCCGCAGGGCGTGCGCGAAACGCACGCGCTGCGGGTCGCCACACG
>CAZDYM010000274.1:0-3752 GCA_964509325.1 uncultured Phycisphaeraceae bacterium | reverse complement strand
GTCGCCGGGGTTGCGGTCCGGGTGGTGCTTCATGGCCAGCCGGCGGTAGGCGCGCTTGATCTCCTCGGCGTCGGCGGACCTGTCGACGCTCAGGATCTCGTAATAGTCGCGGGTGGTGGCCATGTGAAGAAGGGAACAGGGGCGGGGCGCCGGGCGTCAGGTTCGGACTCCGGCCCGATGCCTGGTCCCTGGTCGCCGGCGCCTTCCGTTCGTGAATCGAGCCTGCTCGCCTTCGCGCGCAGGCTCGGGGGGGTTTTCGGGCGGCGTGCTCGCGTCATCGTGAGCACGCTCGTGGTTGGGTGGGGGGGCGTGCTCTCGCTGAGGAGAGCGTGCCACCCGGCGAGGGAACACCCTGGGACCGGTCCATCACCGATGGCCGGCGCCTGGTGCCCTCGTGGTCATCAGGCCGTGGCGCCCGCGACGGGGGCCTTGTCTTCCTTGAGTTCCGTGATCATGACGTCGGTGGTGAGCATGAGTCCCGCGACGGAGGCGGCGTTGGTGAGGGCCGTCTTGGCGACCTTGGCCGGGTCGATGATGCCGGCCTTGACCATGTCGATGTACTCGTGCGTCACGGCGTTGAAACCCTGGTTGGTCGGCAGTTCCTTGACCTTCTCAACCACCACGTCGCCGTCGGCGCCGGCGTTCTCGGCGATCTGGAACAGCGGGGCCTCGACGGCCTTCATGATGATGTCGAAGCCGAGTTTCTCGTCGCCCTTGGCGGTCTTCTGGGCCTTTTCGAGGGCCGGGAGGGTGCGGAGCAGCGCGACGCCGCCGCCGGGGACGTAGCCCTCCTGGGCCGCGGCGCGGGTGGCGTGGAGGGCGTCGTCGACGCGGTCCTTGCGCTCCTTCATCTCGGTCTCGGTGGCGCCGCCGACGTTGATGACGGCCACGCCGCCGGTGAGCTTGGCGAGGCGCTCCATCAGCTTCTCCCTGTCGTAGTCGCTGGTGGAGCGGTCGTGCTGGGCCTTGATCTGCTCGGCCCGCTGCTCGATGTCCTTCTTCTTGCCGGCGCCCTCGATGATGGTCGTGTTGTCCTTGTCGACGACGATCTTCTTGGCCTTCCCGAGTTCGTTGAGTTCGATCGAGTCGAGGTTGCGGCCGAGGTCCTCGGCGAAGAAGGTGCCGCCGGTGAGGACGGCGATGTCGCCGAGCATGGCCTTGCGGCGGTCGCCGAAGCCGGGGGCCTTGACGGCGCACACCTTCAGCGTGCCGCGGAGGCGGTTCACCACCAGGGCCGCGAGGGCCTCGTTCTCGACCTCCTCGGCGATGATGAGCAGGGGCTTGCCGGCCATGGCCACCTTGTTGAGCAGAGGCAGAAGGTCGGTGAGGTTGCCGATCTTCTTCTCGTAGACCAGCACCATCGCGTCCTCGAGCACGCACTCGGCGGTCTTGGGGTCGGTCATGAAATAGGGCGAGAGGTAGCCCTTGTCGAACTGCATGCCCTCGACGTACTCGAGGGTCGTCTCGGCGGCCTTGCCCTCCTCGACCTCGCACACGCCCTCGGGGCCGACCTTGGCGATCGCCTCGGCGATGAGGCCGCCGATGACGGTGTCGTGGTTGGCGCTCACGGTGGCGATCTTCAGGTAGTCCTCCTTGCCCTTGCACTTGGTGGCCATGGCGTCGATGGCCTCGCAGGCGGCCCTGGCGGCGTTGGTGATGCCGCGCTGCAGCGCGACGGGGTTCGCGCCGGCGGTGACATGGCGGAGGCCCTCGTTGAAGATGGCCTCGGTGAGCACGGTGGCGCAGGTGGTGCCGTCGCCGGCCTGGTCGTTGGTCTTTTTGGCGACCTCGATGACCATCTTGGCGCCCATGTTCTCCATGGGCTCGGGGAGGCTGACTTCCTTGGCGACGGAGACGCCGTCACGGGTGACGGAGGGGCCGCCGTAGGACTTCTGGATCACCACGTTGCGCCCCGTGGGGCCCATGGTGACCTTGACGGTCTTGGCGAGGCGGGCCAGCCCCTTCTTCATCTCGAGGAGGGCGGCGTCGGAGTAGATCATCTGTTTGTGGGCCATTGTTCGTTCCTTCGTCTCGGTTCACCGCGGAGCCCGGGGGGCGCGGAGGACGCGGAGGGATGCAGTGTGTTGGGTGGACGGTGATCGGGCGGGCGGATCGTGAGTTCTGGCGCGGTGCTTGGAATCAAGCCCAAAGTCCGAACTCCGCACTCTCCGCGTCTCCGCGGTGAATCTGCTTACTCGAGGATGCCAAGAACCTCGGACTCCCGCAGAATCAGGTGCTTGACGCCCTTGATTTCGACCTCGGTGCCCGAGTACTTGCCGTAGACGACGGTGTCGCCCTTCTTGATGCCCAGTTCGGCGCGCTTGCCGTTGTCGAGGCGCTTGCCGGGGCCGACGGCGACGACGTCGCCCTGCACGGGGCGCTCCTTCGAGGTCTCGGGCAGGTAGATGCCGGAAGCGGTCTTGGTCTCGGGCTCGGCGGGCTTGATGAGGATGCGGTCTTCGAGGGGTTTGATGGCCATTGAAGTCGGTCTCCGAATCGAGGTGCTTGCGAAACGGTCTTGGTGCTCCAAAATCGCGGCGAGTGATCAAGAGGTGGCTTAGAACCCCATCCCCCCCATGCCGCCCATGCCCCCCATGCCGGCGCCGGCGCCTGCGCCGGCGTGCTTGTGGTCGTCCTTCGGCTCGGGCTTGGTGGTGATGATGCAGTCGGCGGTCAGCAGGATCGTGGCCACGCTGGCGGCGTTCTGCAGGGCGCAGCGGTCCACCTTCGCGGGGGTCAGCACGCCCTGCTTGATGAGGTCGCCGTATTCGAGGGTCAGGGCGTTGAAGCCGTAGGACGCGCCGATCTTGCTGTCGCCCTCGGCGACCTTGGCGACCACCACCGTGCCCTTGGCGCCGGCGTTGTCGGCGATGGTCTGCAGCGGGACGCTGAGGGCCTTGTGGACCATGTCAAGGCCGGCGGCGTAGTCGTAGGCCGCCGAGCCGACTTCGTCCGAGGTCACTTCCTGCGACTTGCCGAAGACGGCCTTCCACTCCTTGGTGCCCTCGATGGCCTTGCGGGCGCGGACGAACGAGACGCCGCCGCCGGGGACGATGCCCTCGGCGACCGCGGCGCGGGTGGCGTGGAGGGCGTCCTCGACGCGGGCCTTCTTCTCCTTGAGTTCGGCCTCGCTGGCGGCCCCGACCTTGATCTGGGCCACGCCGCCGGAGAGCTTGGCCAGGCGCTCCTGGAGTTTCTCGCGGTCGTAGTCGCTAGTGGTGTTCTCGATCTCGCGGCGGATCTGCTCGATGCGGGCCTTGATGTCCTTGGTGCTGCCGGCGCCTTCGAGGATGATGGTGTTGTCGCTGTCGATCTCGACCTTCTTGGCCATGCCGAGGTCGGACATGGCGACCTTGTCGAGTTCGATGCCGAGGTCCTTCATGATGGCCTTGGCGCCGGTGAGGATGGCGATGTCCTCGAGCATGGCCTTGCGTCGGTCGCCGTAGCCGGGGGCCTTGACGGCGCAGACCTGGAGGGTGCCGCGGAGTTTGTTGATGACGAGGGTGCTGAGGGCCTCGCCGGTGACGTCCTCGGCGATGATGAGAAGCGGCTTCTTGGCCTTCATGACGCTCTCGAGGAGCGGGATGAGTTTGGTCACGCTGTCGATCTTGTCCTCGTGGACAAGCACGAGGCACTTGTCGAGTTCGCACTTCATCTCGTCGACGTTGGTGACGAAGTTGGGGCTGAGGAAGCCGCGGTCGAACTGCATGCCCTCGACCACCTCGACGACGGTGTCCTGGGTCTTGCCTTCT
>CAZDYM010000273.1:0-3754 GCA_964509325.1 uncultured Phycisphaeraceae bacterium | reverse complement strand
TGCAGGGCTGGCCGGGGCGGCAGAGTTTCACTTCCGCGTTGGCCCGCAGCCCCATGGCCCGCAACACCGCCGCGTCTTTCGGGTCGAGTTGGTTGGTGAGCACACGCCCGACTTCGCCGCAGCGCAGCTGGGACAGCCGGATGCGCCGCGTGACGATCTCCGCGGCGTCCGTGCCGGCTTCGTGGCGCGCCGGGGTGTGGGAGGTCTCGGAAGAACAGGGGTCGTGGCTCATGCGTTTCGCACTCGGGCGGGCGGCGGGCCGGCGCGCCGGAAGGCCCGACGAGGGGCTTCGCGGAGAACTCGGTCCGACATTCCGACACTCCAAGCATACCACGGGATTGTTGAGAATGAGTCGCAGTTTCGCAAGTCCCCGAAAGGGACCACGCGGCCTGGACCAAGTACGTCCGATAATAAGTGGCTCCGGGGCCCGATTCACGGGCGTCCCAGCCGTTCTTGGAAGAATCCGATCATCCGCCGGTACATCCGCTCCACCACGTCCGGGTCCGCGACCACGTGGGTCTGGCCCGCCAGCGGAAGGAACTCGATCCACTGCGACGTTCCCGCGCGGAGGGCGGCCTCCATCAGCTTCAGGCTGTGGGTGAAGTAGACGTTGTCGTCGGCGCTGCCGTGGATGAGGAGCATCGGGGTGCGGAGGTCTTTGGCCCAGGTCATCACGTTGCCGATGCGGTAGCCCTCAGGGTTTTCCTGTGGCAGGCCGAGGTAGCGTTCGGTGTAGTGGGTGTCGTAGTCGGCCCAGTCGGTGACGGGGGCGCCGGCGCAGGCGGCGTGGTAGACGTCGGGGCGTCGGCAGGCGGCCATGGCGGCGTAGTACCCCCCGAAACTCCAGCCGTAGACGCCCACGCGCCCGAGGTCGAGTTCCGGGTACTTCTCCCCGAGCAGCGCGAGGGCGGCGACCTGGTCGTTCAGTTGCAGGTCGATGAGGTTGCCGCGGGTCATGCGTTCCCAGGCGCGGCCGCGGCCGGGGGTGCCGCGGTTGTCGATCCGGACGACAATGAAGCCGTGCTCGGCGGCCCACTGGTCGAGCGCGAACGAGACGGCGGTGCGGAGCACGGTCTGCGACGTCGGACCGGTGTAGACGCTGCACAGCACGGGCAGTTTCTGACCCTTTCGGAACGATGAGGGGCGGGTCAGCGCGGCGTGCCACACGGGCGCGTCCGGCGCACCGGCCCGGGCCCCTCCCACGGTGGTCCACTCGACGTTGGGCGTGACCAGCGGCGTCTCGGCCTTGGATTCGATCGCGCCCACCAGGGTGCCGAGCCCCCCTTCGCCGTCGGCGCGCCGGAACACGCGCACGGTGGACGGGCCGGACTCCGGCGTGGTGGTGAGCACCAGCGTTGAGCCGTCCTTGCTGACCTCGGCGCCGTGGACGCCGGGCCATTCACAGGTGAGGCACTGGGGGACGAGTTCGCCCTGCTGGAACGCGAGGCGGAACAGGTGGGTCTGCGTGGGGCCCTGTGGCTCCGGGCTGGCGGTGACGAGGACTTCGCGGCGGGCGAAGTCGGCCCTGACGAGGGAGCGGACGTTGAGTTCGCCGCCGGCGATGAGCCGCTTCTCGCTGAAGTTCGAGCCCTCCATGCGCCACTCGAAGTCGGTCCAGCCGGCGCCCTGGGTGCTCCAGACAAAGCCCGGGGCGTTGTCGATGAACGCCGGGAAATCCTGGTCGAGGTTGAGCCAGGCCGGGTCGGTCTCGGAGAGGATGAGTTGCGACGACCACACGCTGCCGGGAGCGGCGTCGGGGTCGGCGCTGAAGAGCAGCAGCCGCTGCTCGGTCTGCGGGCGGTTCTGCACCAGCACGTACGGCCCGCGCTGACGCTCCCACTTCACGGTCGCCAGGTACGGGAAGGCCCCGCGGTCCCACCTGAGTTCGACGGGCGCGGTCATGGAGCCGTCCACGGGCACCGCCCACAGCGTGACGTCGGCGTTGGTGGCGCCCGCGCGCGGGTACCTCCACGACTGCGCCGGCTTGAACGGGTTCAGCGGGTCGCTGATGAACACCTGCTCGACCTTCGAGGTGTCCGTGCGCTGGTACGCGATCCACGTGCCGCCGGGGGACCACCAGTACCCCTGGCTGCGGCCCATCTCTTCCTGGGCGACGAACTCGGCGTCGCCGTGCGAAACAGTCTCGCCGGCGCCGGTGGTGAGGCGGGTTTCGTGGCCCGAGTCGATGTCGGCGACCCACAGGTCGCCCGCGCGGACGAAGGCGACCTTGGAGCCGTCGGGGCTGAAGCGGGGATCGAGCGGCGCGGGAGCGTCCGCCGCCGCGCCGCCGGTCGAGGGCTTGAGTTCCTTGACCGCGCCGCTCTCGATGTCCTTGACAAACAGGCGGCCCGCCAGCGGGACGAGCAGGCGTTTGCCGTCCTTGGAGAGCTCGAACGAGGCGATGCCGCGGGCGGTCTGTCGGGCGCGCTCGCGGCGGGCCTTCTCTTCGGGCGAGAGTTCGCCCTCGTCGGCGCCGCCCAGCAGTGCGTCGGCGGTGAGGACAAGGCGCTCGGACCCGCCGCCCGAGCCACCCGGCGGCGCGGACCCGGTGTCGAAGGCGTACAGCGCCTGCGTGCGGTCGCGCGGGCCGGAGCGCAGGAAGTACACCGTGCGTCCGTCGGGCGAGATCGTGAGTTGACCGGGGCGGCCGTTGCGGAAGCGGTTGGTCTCTGCGAACTGGCGCAGCAGACCCGGCGCGGGGTCGTCGGACGGGCTCACCGCGGGGTTGCGCTCCGAGACGCTCGCGCGTGGTGCCGAAGCGCAGCCGGTGATGATCGTCGCGGCGAGCGCCGACCAGAGCCCGGGGCGTGAGCGGGCGCCGCGGCTGGCTCCGGGCGCCCGGGACGGGGGTTCGGTCAGGCGCTGAGGCCGGGCCGAACCCTGAGACGCGAACCCCGAACCCAGTGAAAAAAGCCCCCCCGCGAGGGCGGGGGCGTTGTCGTTGCTGGTCATCCGCGCATCATCGCCGCCGCGCTCCAGCGCCGCAAGCCGAGGATGCGTCGGGCGCTGTCGCGCAGGCGTGCTTCGCCGCCCTCGATGCGTCCGTCGCGGAGGGCCCGCGCCAAGGCTTCGTGCAGACGGGGCGCGGGACACGTCCGCGCGTCGGGCGGTTCGTCCGTCGGCGCGTTGAAGGCGTCGAGCAGGATGTCCGCCCCCGCGTTCACAGCGAGAACCGCCGCCTCGGCCTCGCCGTAGCGCAAGCGCACCGCGCCCATGTCGAGCGAGTCCGTCACCACGACCCCATTAAAGCCGAGCGTCTCGCGCAGCAGCCCGGTGGTGTGGGCCCGGCTCAGGCTGGCGGGATGGTCCGGGTCGATTCCGGCGTGAAACAGGTGACCGGTCATCACCATCGTCCGCGCCGGGTGCGCCGCGCCCGACCCGATGAGCCGGTGGTACACCGCCAGTTCGGGGTCGGCGCGCCAGGCATGGGTGATGTCCACGAACCCGAGGTGGGTGTCGCCCTCCGAGGAGCCGTGCCCGGGGAAGTGCTTCAGCGACGTCACGACGCCCTCCCGGGCGTGGGCCGAGATCACGGCCTGGGCGCACCGGCACACCTCGTCCGCTTCCATGCCGAAGGACCGGTCCTTCCGCGCGATGACGGGGTTGTCGGGGTTCACCTCGGCATCGACGCACGGCGAGAAGTTCACGTCGCACCCCGCGGAACGCGCCATCGCGGCGAGACCCGCGGCGGCCCGCCCACGCTCCGTGCCATCCATCGCGGCGAAGCGGCGGGCGCTGGGCGAGGGCGGGAACC
>CAZDYM010000272.1:625-3842 GCA_964509325.1 uncultured Phycisphaeraceae bacterium | reverse complement strand
ACCCACGCCTTGTTCCCAGAAGGGCGCGACCTTTTCGCCTACGTCTCCGAGGGAACCTGGGGCGGCCCCCTCGTCGCCCAGCAGCCATTCAGCACGCTCGCCCCCGCTCGCGCCCCTGTCCCCGCCCGCCCCTCCGACCCCGAGCGCCCGGAGCACCAGAGCGACCACGACCGCGCTTTCGAACCCGCCCCCACCCGCACCGAGGTCCTCGATCTCCCCGCCGCCTTCCGCCCGCCGTGGCTCCGGCTCTGGTTCGGCGACGACCGCCAGCGCGCCCGCGGCCCGCTGCTGCTCACCTACCTCCAGGCCGAGAACCCCGGGCGCACCACCGGCTTCGCGGTCCACACGCTCTACGCCCTGGGCGGCGCGTCCGCCCGGGACATGGCCGGCACCCTGCTCTCCACTTCCGACGCCCAGCTCGGCCTCTTCTTCGAGCGCGTCCGCGCACCTCTGGGCCCCAGCCCGCGCGTGGTCGTCCGCATCAACGCCGGCCTCAACGACCGCTCCGAATGGGTCCCCAGCGCCGCCTCGGGCATCCTCCCGGGCAGCAGCCCCCTGGCCTTCACCGACAACATCGACGCCATCATCCGACGCGTCACCGAAACCTGGGAGCGCCAGAACTGGGACTGGGCCTCGGAGTTGCACTTCCTTATCACCGTCTCGCACCCCATCGCGAGCGCCGACGACCCCTGGCTGTTCTCGTACCGCTTCGCGGTCCGCTCGCTCGCCGACCGGCTGCCCAATGTCACGGTTGTTGATCTCTCCAACCTGGTCAACGCCGACGAGATGGCCGCCCGCGGCTGGTACAACACCGCCGAGGACCGCTTCCACCTCCAGCCGGAGGGCTACGCGGAGTTGGCGCGGCGCGAACTTGTCGCGCTCATCAAGCGCCCCTGCTTCGAACCCGCCGACATCGACCACAGCGGGAACGTCAACACCCGCGACCTCATCGCCGTGCTGCAGGATTTCGGGCAGCCCTACCTCACCGCCGGGCAGGGCGGCGACCTCGACGCCGACGGCGACTGCGACACCTTCGACCTCGTGAGGTTCCTCTCTCGCTTCGGCGAGTCCACCTGCAACGCCACCCCCTGAGCGATCCCGCTCCGCCCTCCGCCCTCCGCCAACTCGCCGCCCCCCGCCCCGCCGCCCCCCGGGGGGCCGATCACTCCTTCTCCGCGCCCGCCGCCGCTTCGGCTTCCTTCGCGCCACCGCCCGAAGCCTCGGCGTCCGCGGCGCGTTCCCGCGGCTCGATCCTCAGCCGCAGCACCCGCGTCGGCTCCGCCTCCAGCACCGTCACCGCGAACCCGTCGCCCTCCACCACTTCCCCCGCGATCGGGATGTGCCCCAGCGTCGCCATCACGTACCCGCCCGCCGTGTCGTAATCCTTCCCTTCCGGGATCGTCACCCCCAGCGGCTCCAGGGCCTCGTTGAGGTCGTAGATGCTCACCCGCGCGTCGGCCTCGGCGTGACCGCCCGCCGAGTCGAGCTTCACCACCGGCGGCGCGTCCTCCGGCAGCTCGTACTCGTCCTGGATCTCCCCGAAAACCTCCTCCACGATGTCCTCCACCGTCACCACGCCCGCCGTCCCGCCGTACTCGTCCGTCACGATCGCGATGTGGACCTTCTGCTTGATCAGGTCCTTGAGCAACTCCCGCACCGGCTTGGTCTCCGGCACGAACAGCGCCGGACGCAGAATCGACCGCAGACGGAACGGCTTGCCCGCCCCCTTCACCCCGTCGCCCGCCAGCCACCGCATCAGGTCTTTCACATAGAAGATCCCCACGATCTGGTCCACCGTCCCCTCGTACACCGGGATCCGCGAGTGCGACACCTCGCGCACCATCTTGATGACCCGCCCGAGGTCGTCGGTCAACTGCATCGCCTCGACGTCGGTCCGCGGCGTCATCACCTCCGCCGCCGTCGTCGTCCCGAACTCCACCACCGCCTCGATCATGTCGCGCTGCTCTTCGACGATCGCCCCCTCGCGCTCGCCCTCGGCGGCCGCGTCCAGCAGTTCCTCCCGGATCTCCTCCTTCTCCGACACCTGCCCGGCCCCCGCGAGGCGGCGCACCGCCTCGTCGATCACCCACAGCGCCCGCACCGGCCAGGCCAGCACGTACACCAGCCGGATGAACCCCGTCGTCGCGAGGATGATCCGCTCCGCCGCGTGCCGGGCCAGGCTCAGCGGCACCACCAGCCCCACCAGGTACAGCACGACCCAGGACAGCGCCACCGACGCCGCCAGCCGCGGGAAACTCAGCACCGCTTCCGCCGGCCCGGGGCTCTCCGGCGTCGCCGCCGCCGCCGCCCCGATGCGGAACGCCCCGAGCGCCAGCAGCATGGTGACGGTGACCGCGATCGACGCGACCACCCGCACCGCGCCCATCGCCAGCAGGTTCCCTTCGCGGTCGTCGATGACCACGTTGATGCGGCGCCGAGCCTCGCCGCCGCTGGCCTCGGCGAGTTCTTCAAGCCGCGTGAGCGAATAGTCGCGGAGGGCGTAGTAGAGCGTCGAAGCCGTCGCGCTGAGGACCGCCGCCGCCAGCAAGATCAGGAGGATGGTGCTCACGCCGCTGGCTCCTCGGGCCCGCCGGGCCCCGCCGCCCCCGCGAACGCCGCGCCGAACACCGCCCCGACGCCGATCGCGCTCAGCACCTCGTCCTCCAGCGCGTGCATGCGGGCGTACCCCGCCTCGTCGTGATCGTCATGTCCCAGGCAGTGCAGAACCCCGTGCAGCGCGTAGAGGAGCAACTCGCGCCGGCCCCCATCTCCCCCAGCCGCGCCCCCGCGCCGCCGGGCTTCGTCCACGCACACCATGATGTCCGCGTCCAGCCGCCCGTCGCCTTCGGACAGGTCAAACGTCAGGACATCCGTCGTCTCATCGATCCCCAGCGCCCGCCCGTGTTCGCGGGTCATCTCCGGATCGCCCACCGAGACCACCCGCACCTCCCCCCGGACCTCCCCCCGGACCTCCCCCGGCACGCGCCCAAGCATGCCGACCGCGGCCACCAGCCGATCGCGCAGCCACGACACGTCGTCCTCACTGAGTCGACCCGTTCGGTCGAGCCAACTGACCGACAACGCCGAACCCTCCGCGTCCGATGGAATCGTCGGATTCTGTTTGGAAAAAGATAGGTTTGCCATACGCCGTTCCGCAACCCCAGTTTATCCCCCCGCCCCGGTCGGCGTTCGGACGGGTCGATCCCGAGCCGGCTCC
>CAZDYM010000272.1:284-606 GCA_964509325.1 uncultured Phycisphaeraceae bacterium | reverse complement strand
TCCGACCCGGGTTCAACTCCCATCCCGCGCACGGTCGATCCCGCCGAGCCGCCGCGGCATCACCGCCAGATGCTTCTGCCCGGCATCGGGTCGGAGGGCCAGGCCCGCTTGGCCGCGGCCCACGCCCTGATCGTCGGCGTCGGGGCGCTGGGCACGGTCGCCGCCGAGGCCCTGTGCCGCGCCGGCGTGGGGCGGCTCACCCTCATCGACCGCGACGTGGTGGAATGGACCAACCTGCAGCGTCAGACGCTGTTTGACGAGCGCGACGCGCGCCTGGGAACACCCAAGGCCGCGGCGGCCCGGCGCCGTCTGGCGGAGATCG
>CAZDYM010000272.1:0-239 GCA_964509325.1 uncultured Phycisphaeraceae bacterium | reverse complement strand
GCGCTCGCCCGCGAATGGCTGACGCCCGGCGCGTCCCGGCCCGGGGTGCTGCTGGACTGCACGGACAACTTCGAGACGCGGTACCTGATGAACGACCTGAGCGTGTGGTCGGGGGTTCCGTATGTTTACGCCGGGGCCGTGGGCACGGTGGGCATGTGCCGGGCCGTGGTGCCCGGTCGGACCTCGTGCCTGCGCTGCGTGTTCGACCGGCCGCCCGCGCCGGGCACGGCCCCGACCTG
>CAZDYM010000271.1:0-3842 GCA_964509325.1 uncultured Phycisphaeraceae bacterium | reverse complement strand
CGGGGGGGCGGGGGAACGGGGGGGCGGGGGAACGGGGGGGCGGGGGAACGGGGGGGCGGGGGAACGGGGGGTCTTGCGATCGGGCGCTAAGAGGGCTGTTGGGGAAAGCGGCGAGCGAAACCGGCGTTGGGCCTGGGAACGGTGAGCAGCGGGACGGCCTGCTCCTCCGTCTTGCGGCGCAGTTCCAGCAGTTTCTCGAGACGGTCGGTTTCACACCCGGAGCCGGCGTGCGACGGGGCTCCCGCCGCGTCGGAAAGAGCCTCGATGGAGCGCTGCGCGCGCCGAGAGGCGAGACGCTTCAGGGCGTCGTCAAACGCCGCGGCGATCTCCGAGTCAACCGCGTCCGCGCGGGTCTCCGCGACGCGGGCGAAGCACGCTCCCAGCCGGCCGGCCCCGGGGTCCTCGACGGCGCGGATCAGTTCGGCCAGATCCGTCGCGCGACCTTCGCGGAGCGCCGACGCCACCCACCGGGCGACGTGCTCGAGCGCCGGCTCGGGCCCGGTCTCCAGCACGGTGTCCACCGCAGCGAGCGCCTCTTCCTCGCGCCCACGCGACAAGGCGGGGCGGGCAAGCAGGCACGCGATGACCTCTTCACCGGCGGAGCGCGGGGCGGCGGGGGACGCCGCCCGTGAAGAAGCGTCCTCGTCGGGCTCCCGGCGAAGCACCGGCCCGCGCCGGCGTTCGAGCGTTTCGAGGATGGTCCGCTCCGGAACGTTCACCATGGCGGCGTAGCGCTTCACGATCGCGTGCCGACGGATCGGTGAGACCTCGTTGAGCCCAAGGTCCAGCAAGCGCGCCAGGTCTTCCTCCACCATCCGCGTGTGGGCCGCGGAGCCGGGCATCCCGCCGCGGGCGCGGAGCTGGGCGGCCTTGCGGGCGAAGCGGAAATCCAGCATGTCCTGGGCACGGGCCAACTGAGCGCGGAACACGTCGGCGCCGCCCTCGCATTTGAGCACTTCGTCGGGGTCCTTGCCGCCGGGGAGGCTCATCACCTGCACGTCGAGGGTCTCTTTGAAAAAGACCTCCAGCGCGCGGTCGGCGGCGTTCTGGCCGGCTTCGTCCGCGTCGAACAGCAGAACCACGCGGTCGCAGAGGCGCCGAAGCACGCCGGCGTGGCGCGGCGTGAGCGCGGTGCCGAGCGTCGCGACGACGTTCTCGAACCCCGCCTGGTGGCACGCCATCGCATCCGTGTAGCCCTCGGTGATGATGGCGCACCGCTCGTGCTGGATGGCCTTATACGCCTGCGGCAGGGCGAAGAGGGTGGAACCCTTCTTGAAAAGTTCGGTCTCGGGGCTGTTGAGGTACTTGGGCTCGTCCTCGGGCTTGATCTTGCGCCCGCCGAACGCGATGGGACGGCCCAACTGGTCGAGAATGGGGAAGATCAGGCGGTTGCGGAGGGCGTCGTACAAGCCCCCGCCTTCACGCGACTTGAGCAGACCGGCGGCGACGAACGGCGCGGGGTCCAGGCCGCGGGATTCGATGGTCTTTAGAAGCCCGTCCCAGCGGTCCGGGGCGGCGCCGATCTGGAACTTCTCGGCGATCTCCGGCGCGATGCCGCGCTGCTGCACCACGGCTCGGGCCGAGGCCCCGTGCTCGGGGTGTCGGAGGATCGCTCGGAAGAAGTCCAAGGCGAAGCGGTTGGCCCCGGCGAGGGCTTCGCGCGACACGCCGATGTCTTCTTCCATCCCCTCATCCCCACCCGTCCCCGCGCCGACGCCCCCGCCCCGCCGCGCCGGCTTCCACGGCGTCAGTTCGATGCCGGCGCGTTCGGCGAGGTACCGCAGCGCCTCGCCGTAGGACATCCCGTGGTGCCGCATGACGAAGTCGATGCTGCTGCCGCCGGCGCCGCACACGAAGCAGTGAAAGATCTGCTTCGCGGGGACGACGTACATGGAGGGGTTGCGGTCGTTGTGGAAGGGGCAGAGGCCGACGTACTCGCGGCCCTTGGGCTTGAGGGCGACGTGGTCGGCGACAAGGCGCACGATGTCCGTGGCGTCGAGGACGCGTCGCCGATCATCGTTCTGGCCGCCGTGAAATGCTCGCAACCCGCCGCCTCTTGGTTCCTTTCCTTCGAGCCTCGCTGCGTTCCCCTTCCAATCGAGCCCACCGAACACCCGACAAAGTTCTTCGCGCCGTCGCCGACGGCCCCAACGGGTTGGCTCCAGCGGAGCCCCAAGGCCGGTGAGACCCGGTTCGCCGCCGAGAGACAACAACACCCCCACGGCGCGGGTGGCCACCTGTGAGGGCGGTGATCGCGCAGGGCGACAACGATCTCTCCGGCCTTGTTCCGGCCTCGATACGTTCCGAGCTGGGCGGTCCAGGCTCGTCTCAACCCCGGTGAGCGGCTCTGGAGGAGGTGGGCCGTTCGGGGTTCCTGGTCCGCGGGCTGCTTCAGGAAGCCTGGTGGTGCTGGTCTGGGCCGCGGTCAAAGCCGGGCGTCCAAAGACCCGAGTCAGCGCTCCTGACCCTTTACTGATATCACGCCCATGGTTTGGGTCAAACGATTTGGGCGGACTTGCGAAAATTTTTCGGCTTTTCGGGGTTGATACCCCTTGACGGAGATTCAGGACCTGATCCACGCGCGGCCCGGGACACGTCAGGCATCCCCGGCGAACCCCCCGAAAGCCCCCGGTTCACCCCCGCTTTGACCCCCGGAATCCGACAGGTTGTCCACGTCCGCTGGCGGTTCTCGCGCGAGTTGCGGCGTGCCGGAACGCCTACGTTTTCCGAATGATCCGCGCGCGCGTCAACTACACCGGGAGGGTGCAGGGAGTCGGCTTCCGCGCGACGGCACGGGACGTTGCCGCGGGCTTCAACATCACGGGCTGGGTCCGCAACGAGGGCGACGGATCGGTCACGCTGGAGGCACAGGGGGAGGTCGGGGCCGTCGAGGGATTCCTCGCGGCCGTCCGAGAGCGGCTCGGGCGCTTCATCCGCGGCGAAACCCGGGACCAGATCGCGAGCGTGCCGGAGGAGCGTGGTCCGTTCCGCGTCGAGCGCTGATCGAAGGCGCGCTCGCCCGACCCGGTCCTCGCTCGGTCCGCGCGGCCGCGCTCGTGATCCGTCCCCCGTCTCTTCCCCTCACTTCTCAAAACCGGGGGGTTGATCCTCCGATCAATCCCTTATGCCGAACCCCTCTTCCCAGGTCGCCGCGGAGACGAGCGTGTGGCAGGGCCGCCCGAGCCAATGGACGAACTTCTGGTGGTTTATCTCGTGCGTGCTGGTGCTGCCGATCCCCTTCGCGGTGTGGAAGTGGCTCACGGTCCGGTGCACGACATACTCGCTGACGACGCAGCGGTTCCGGATCGCCTCGGGGGTGCTGAACCGATCGTTCGATGATCTCGAGCTGTACCGGGTGAAGGACATCACGGTCGAGCAACCGATCGTGGAGCGGATCCTGGGCCTGGGGACCATCCGCATGGTGACGAGCGACGCGACGACGCCGACGCTGGTGCTCAGCGCGATCCCCGACGCGGTGAACGTCCAGGACGCGATCCGGCGCGAGGTGGAGCGGTGCCGCCGCGAGCGGGGCGTGCGCGAGTTGGACGTTCACGACGACGACGGGTCGGCCCTGGGGCATTGAACGCCGAGAGTGCGAGCGACGTATCGGCGCGCGACGCCGGAACGGTGGCGGTGCCGCGAGCCCCTTCCCGCCGCGCCATCCATGCTCGACGCCGGCCCGACGAGCCCGCGAAGCGCAGCAACCGCGAAGGCCCTCTGACGGCTCGGCGGCGTCTCGACCGGTCGTGCTCGTGCCCTCCGACCGAGCGCCGCCCGGGGAATCGCCTCGAATCGCCGGCGCTCACGCGGCGCCCGCAGGCCCGTTACCGCCCCGCGGCGCG
>CAZDYM010000270.1:0-3851 GCA_964509325.1 uncultured Phycisphaeraceae bacterium | reverse complement strand
CGTCGCACGCCGAGCGTGGCGCTGTGGACGGCGGCGCTGTTCGCGTTCTTGATGGTGTCGCTGGTTCTGGTGCTTCTGAACCGGCCCGAACTTCAGGGCTCGGCCCTCATCGCGATCGCGTGCGTGCTGGCGCTGATGCCGGTCAGCATGATCGCGGCGTACCGGGCGGGGTCGGCGTCGAAGATCGAGGGCAGCATCGATGCGATGGCGCGGGCGATCGACCGGTTCACCCAGGAGGGCGGGCTGAGCGAGGGGGCGCGCCGGGTGATCCACCGCCGGAGCGAGCGGGAGATTCTGCGGCGTGCGATCGAGCAGGACATCCAGGCGGAGGACTGGGACGCCGCGATGGTGCTCGTGAAGGAACTGGCGGAGCGTTTCGGGTACCGGCACGACGCGGAGGAGTTCCGCATGCGGATCGAGCGGGTCCGGGCGCAGTCGACGGATCGGCGGGTGGTGGAGGCCCTCGCGAAGCTGGATGAACTGATCCGAGGGAGGCAGTGGGCGGAGGCGTACGCGGAGGCGGCGCGGGTCCAGCGCCTGTACCCGGAGAGCCACCGCGTGCACGGGCTGCGCGAGAGGGTGGACGAGGCGCGGGCGATCTACCGCAAGGAGCTGGAGCGTGGGTTCCTGATCGCGGCGGAACGCGAGCAGATCGAGGAGGCGATGGAGCTTCTGAAGGAACTGGACCAGTACCTGACGCCAACGGAAGCCGAGCCTTACAGGGAAGTGGCGCGCGGGGTGATCGGGAAACTCAAGGAGAACCTGGGGGTGCGGTTCAAACTGACGGTGCAGGACCAGCGGTGGGAAGAGGCGGTGTCGGTGGGCGAACGGATCACGCACGAGTTTCCGAACACGCGGATGGCGGCGGAGGTGCGTGAGATGATGCCGCGGCTGCGGGAGAAGTTGGGCGTGGGGGCGCGGTGAGGAGGCGATCCTCGCCGGTCCCCGGCGGGGTGTCCGAGGGCGGGGTACCCTTGCGACATGACCACTCTCCTTCAAGGCAAAGTCGGGCTGATCTTCGGCGTGGCGAACGACCGGTCGTACGCGACCCACATCGCCGCCGAACTCTCGAAGCACGGGGCGGTGTGCGCCTTCGCGCACCTCCCGGGCGAGAAGAACGAGCGGCGGACGCGCAAGGCGGTTGAGGCGCTGGGGCTCGCCGACGCGTGGCTGTTCCCGTGCGACTGCGGGAAAGACGAGGACCTTGACGCGGTGTTCGACGCCTACGCCAAGCGTTTCAACCGCATGGACTTCCTGGTGCACTCGATCGCGTTCGCGGACCGCGAGTGGCTGGCGCCGGGGAAGTTCGTCGAGACGCCGCGGGCGGCCTACCTGAGTGCGATCGACATCTCGGCCTACACGCTCGCGGCGATGGCGCGGCGCGGGCGCTCGCTGATGCGCGACAGCGGCGGCGGCAGCATCATGTGCATGTCGTACTACGGGGCCGAGAAGGTCGTCAGCGGGTACAACGTCATGGGGGTCGCGAAGGCGGCGCTCGAATCAACGACGCGGTACCTGGCGGCGGAACTCGGCCCCGACAAGATCCGGGTGAACGCGATCTCGGGCGGGCCGCTGCGCACCCTCGCCTCGTCCGCGGTGGGCGGCATCGACACCTTCCTGGACGCGACGCCGAAACTCGCGCCGCTGCGGCGGAACATCGAGGGCCGCGAGGTGGGCGGCACGGCGGTGTGGCTGGCGTCGGACCTCTCAACTGGGGTGACGGGGGAGACCATCTATGTCGATTGCGGGGTGAACATCATCGGGGCGGCGCCGCCGGATGCTGGCAAGCCATAGGCGGGTTGACCGACCCCGCCGGCGTTGGACGCCGGGCGCGCACCGATTTCTTCTCCCCGGGCCTGGTCCAAGGCGCAAAGGCTCACGGATGACGAGCCCCGGCGCGCCGCTCGTGATGGTCGATCTGGGCACGCTGAAGCCGGCTTCGATCACGACGCTCCCGAGAAGACTTGGGCGCCCCGCGGGCGTCAGCCCGCCTTGCGCAGCGCGTTCTTCCCCGCGCTCGCCAGCACGTCCGCCAGTTCCTCCGGCGTCATCATCGCCGCCGCGATGCCCTTCTCACAAACCGCCCGCGGCATGCCGTACACCACGCAGGTTTCGGCGCTCTGGCCGAGCACGACGCCGCCCGCCTGTTTGAGGGCCGCGGCGCCCTTGGCCCCGTCTTCGCCCATGCCGGTGAGGATGATCGAGAGCACATTCGCACCCGCCGACGTCGCCGCTGAGAACAGAAGCGCGTCCACGCTGGGGTAGTAAATGGTGGACGCAGGCTCGCGGTTGACGGTCACTGAGTAGGTGGTGCGCCCGTTCATGACGGCGCGGCGGAGGTGGGTGTTCTGTCCGCCGGGGCAGACGTGGATGCGCCCCGGCGCGAGCGCGGCGCCCTGGGCCAGGTGCGTGACGGGGACCTTGCAGATGGTGCCGAGTCGTTCGGCCATCGACTTGGTGAACACCTCGGGCATGTGCTGGGCGACGACGATGGGCGCGGGGAAGTCAGCGGGGACGGCCTTGAGCAGTCGTTCGACCACGGGCGGGCCGCCGGTGCTGGAGCCGATGCAGACCAGGTCGAGGCGGGCCGGGAGCAGGGGCTGCGGGCGCATCCTGGCGGCGCCGGCGGGCGCGAGGAGCCTGCGGGCCGGGCGCGATCGCCCGAGCGTCTTGACGCGGCGCAGCAGGTCGTCCTTGATCTTCACGATGTTGAGCGAGACGCTGGACTGCTCCTTCGCGAGCACGTCCGCGGCGCCGTGGCTCATGGCGGCCAGTGCTGCGTGCGAGCCCTCGGTGGTGAGCGAGGACAGCATGATAACGTGCGTCGGGCACTCGGCCATGATCTGTTGGAGCGCCGTCAGCCCGTCCATCTCGGGCATCTCGATGTCCATCGTCATCACGTCGGGCCTGAGTTCGCGGGCCATCTTGACGCCCTCCGCACCGTTCCTCGCGACACCGACGACCTCGACTTCGGGGTCGTCGGCGAGCATCGAGGAGATGGCCTTGCGCATGAAGGCGGAGTCGTCGACAACGACGGCGCGGACCTTGCCAGAGAACGCGGAGCGGGTGGCGTGCGGATCGTTCATGGATCGTGCTCGTTCGGGTTCAGGCGGCGGCGCGGCGGTCGCACCACTGGGCGAGCGGCTGGGGTAACGCGGCGGAGGCGCGGTCGCCCGGCCGGACCAGCAGTTCCCCCGCGGCGTTCCGCGTGATCCTGATCGGCCCTTTGAGGCGGTTTCTCACGCGGAAGTCGCGGGTGCCGCAGCGGAAAACGACCCCGGGGTGAACCTCCGCCGCCACCGAGACATCGACGGTGCTGAGCCCGTCGATCACCTGCCGGACACGTTCTCGGGCCTGCTCGGCCTTGCCCAGGGCGACGGCGCCGCTCTGGATCGCGAAGGTGAGTTCGGTGAGTCGCTCCTTCTCGAGGCCCGACAGCCTTCGGCCCGGGGCGGTGAGGGCGCGGACTTCGTCCTGCTGGCGTCCGGAGCGTTCGCTGAGTTCCTTCACGAGGGCCTCGAGGCGGTTCAGACGGGGTTCGAGGGTGGGGACGGATCCCACCACGACGCGCGTGACGGACTCGGACGCGGCGCCCAGCGTGCCGACGCGGAGGGCCCCCACCACGGTGAGCACGCCGCCGATGACCGCGCCGTTCGCGGACTCGACGCTCCCCAGCACCTCGACACGGGAGTCGATGATCTCCTTCTCGAAACGGAGCGAGCCCAGGACGCGGCAGGCGAAGCCGGAGATATAGCGTGCCTCCAGGTCGCCGCGGGCGAGCAGTTCACCCCGCCCGCGCCCGGCCATCCCGCCGCGGGCGCGGACCGAGGCGCCGGATTCGATCCGGGCGG
>CAZDYM010000269.1:371-3863 GCA_964509325.1 uncultured Phycisphaeraceae bacterium | reverse complement strand
CGGGGCCCGCGGTGCTTCGTCCGCCGACGCCGCTCCGAACAGCAGCCGGTCGCGCGTGCGCGAACCGGAGACGCCGGTGGGTTCGGCGGCCTGGAAACGGTCGGCGTGGGTGCCGCGCCACAGGTGCCGAGCGGGCTCTTCGAGGTGTTCGAGCACGTCGCCGGGCGCGCCCACCAGCGCGGCCTCGCCCATGCGGATCAGTTCGTTCGAGCCCTCGCTGGCCGGGGAATCGACGCGCCCCGGCACCGCCATGACCTCGCGTCCGTGCTCGTCGATGGCGCACCGCGCGGTGATGAGCGCCCCGCTTCCGCGCGGCGCCTCGATCACGATCACCCCCAGGCTCAGCCCCGAGATCACGCGGTTGCGGGCCGGGAAGTTGTCGGCGGTGGGCCCGGTCTGCATGGGGAGTTCGCTGACCACGGCGCCCCCGGACGCCGCCATGTCGTGGAACATTTCGGCGTTCTCGGGCGGGTAGCAGTTGGAGAGGCCGCAGCCCAGGACCGCGACGCTGTTGCACGGGGCGTCCCCGCGCACGCGCAGGGCGGCGCGGTGCGCCGCCGAATCGATGCCCCGCGCCCCGCCGCTGACCACCACCAGCCCGCTGGAGGCCAGGAACGCGGAGAACCGCTCGGCCTGCTCGACGCCGTAGGGCGTGCAGTGGCGTGAGCCGACGATGGCGACGGTGTACCCGCGGGCCAGGGCGGAGGGGTCGCCGCGGACGTAGAGCACGGGCGGGGCGTCGCGGGTCTGTTCGAGAAGGGGCGGGTAGCCGGGCTCGCCGATGGCGATCAGACGCACGCCCGAGCGCTCGCACAGTTCGCACTCGCGGTCGGCCAGGCGTTCGCTTTCGCGCAGGCCCGAGACGATCCGCGGGGCCATCTTCGCGCCGATGCCGTCCACGCGCTGCAGATCCGCGGCGGAAGCCAGCAGCATCCGCTCGACGGCGCCGAAATGGCCCAGCAGCCGGCGCGCCAGGATGGGCCCGACGCCCGGCACCAGCGTGAGGCGCAGCATCTCGCGGGCGCGGATGGAGACGGGGAGCGGCACGCGGAGATCTTAAGGACACGCCGGTCGCGCGTCCGTCGCGACAGGGCCTACTTCCCCTCGGGCACGACGAAGTTCACCCGGTTGCGTTCCAGGGCCGTGCCCTGCGCCGCCGAGAGGTCGGCCACCGCGATGCTGTAGTCCGTCAGGGCGGCGATCTCGTCCAGCTCGGCGTTGGCGAGGGCTTCCTGGCGACGGAACTTCAGGTCGAGGAAGTCCGGGGTGAGCGACTGGATGGTGCGCTCCTGCACCTCCAGGGTGCGCAGGTTCTCCGTCGCGGCGAGGCGCGAGGCGCGGGTCTGCTCGATCAGTTGGTAGTTGGTCGTGAGGTTCCGCAGGGCGGCTTTCACCTCGACGACGACCGCCTGCACCGCCTGGCGGTAGGCGGTGGCGGCGCGGATGCGCTCGAGCTGGCGCTGACGGTACGCCGCCTCGGGCCCGCGGTTGCCGATGGGCTGCTCGAAGGCGAGCCCGACGAGATAGTCGACAAAGCGGCCCTCGTTCACCTGCTCGTACGCCTCGCCGGCGGACTCGTCCAGGCCCTGCCACTGGGCCCGCATCGCCAGGTCGAGCGCGGGCAGGCGCGCGTTGTCGGCCACGCGCTGGCGGATCGAGGCGTCATCGATCAGCAGCACCGCGCGCTGCACCTCGGGGCGCCGGCTCATCGCGGTGCTGATCGTGTCGAGCAGGCTGAAGGCGATGGGCGCGTCGGGCGGGCCGTCCACCGGGGTGAGCATCGCCTCGCCCCCGACGGTCAGCTCGGGGTCGTTGATGAGCTGCTTGAGCCGGTCGCTGGCAAGCCGGAGATCGTTGCGGGCGCGGATGACCTGGGCGCGGCGGCGCTCGACGGTGGCCACCGCGTCGGAGAGTTCCGAGGGCTTGGCGTCGAACTTCATCCGCCCGCGGAGCACGTCGCGGGTCTCGATGCCGCGCTGCAGCAGCCGCTCCAGCACTTCGAGGTTCCGGCGCGCCTGGGCCAGCCGCCAGTACGCCCGCTCGGTGTCCGTCACGGTGCGGATCATGGCGGCCTTGAGGTCCAGCACGGTGGCGCGCTCGGCGTTGCGGGCCAGACGGATCTCCGCCGTGCTCACGTCGCTGCCGAAGTTCCGCAGCAGCGGCTGTTCGAGGCTGACGCCGACCTGCGCCGCGTTGTTGGGCTCGGGATCGAGGTCGAGGCCCGGGCTGTCGTCGTCGGTATAGGTCTGTCCCTGGCTCACGGCGAGCTGCCCGCCGGTGGTCAGGCGCTTGCGGAGCCCGGTCTCATAGCCGACGCTCTGCGACACCCGCGCCCGCGATGTGACGCTGCCCGGACCCAGGACCTGGCCCGCCTGCGGGCGGTCGAGGTTGGCGTAGTTCCCATCGGTGAAGAAGGTCCAGTCGAAGGCGGACTCGGCGACGGCGAGCTGGCTTGAGGCGACGCCGGGCTCGATCCGGGCCAGTTGGACGTCGAGGTTGTGCGCCACCGCCGAGCCGATGGCCTGCTGCAGGCTGAGGGCGAAGGTCTCGCCGGGCCGGCCCAGCAGGTCGGTCCCGACGTCGATGGGCCCGCCCTTGTTCACGGCCAGCGGGCCGGCCATCTGCTCGAGTTCGGCCATGCGCTCGGGCGGGAAGGAAACCTCACCCGGGGTGCGCGTCAGCGGGCGGGGTTCGTGCAGCGGATGGTCGGGCGCGGGGGCCTCGCCCGCCGAGCCCGCCCCGCCTTCGGCCCAGCGCAAGATCGGCGCGACCTCGCGTGAGGTCGATTCCCGCGCGCTTCGGCGGAGTTCCTCGGTCCGTGCGGCTTCAAACGGCCCGGCGCGTTGGCACCCCCCGACCGCGCCCCACAGCCCCGCCGCCACGGTGCTTGCCCCCGCGACCACCGCCGCACGCCTCGAAACCCCGGAAACGCGACACGAGGAACTGCCCATGGGGCCAAAGTACGGGCTCGCTCCCGGGGGGTCAACGCGGCGACCCTCCGGTCGACGGGCGTCCCGCCGGTCGCGGAGCGCGGGCGTGCGCGCGGGGAGGCCCGCTTCACACGGCTGGAACCCCCTCGGACCGATCTCTACACTCCGGTTCGCTCTCGCCTTGTCGTTCCTTCGCCGTGCCGATCGTGCCCTCGGGCAGGCCGGGCGGGGACCGGGGGTAGAGGGTGTTCTCACCACGTTCTGGGGTGACACGTCTCGCAGGGATCCCGCCATGACCAACAACGCTCCCGCTTCCAACCCAGGTGCCTCGTTCCTCCAGCCACTTGCCCGGACGGCCCCCGTCCTCGCCGCGGCGCTGGTCCGATCGAGCGTCGCGCTGCTGCCGGTGGCGAGCGTGGCGGCGCTGCCGGTCGCGCCCGCTCACGCCGCGGTCACCGCGGTGACGCCCTATCACGTGGCCACCAGCAAGGGCGACGTGAAGGTCCGCTCCGGCGCCGGCGGGGTGTGGTACGCGGTGGCGTCGCTGAAGGCGAACACGGCG
>CAZDYM010000269.1:0-327 GCA_964509325.1 uncultured Phycisphaeraceae bacterium | reverse complement strand
AGCAAGCTGACGGCGCTGAACGCCCGCCTGGAAGACGCCGAGAAGCGGGCCGACGGGACGGTGGTGCTGCGTCGTCCGTCGGCGCTGAGCGCGCTCGACATGGCCGACCCGTTCATGGAGGCGTGCTACAAGGTGGTGCTGGATGAGCGCCTGCCGCCGGGCACGGCGCTGCGGTTCCTCGGCGACGTGACAGACCGGACGGGGAAGGTGGACGGGTACCGTGTGGAGGCGCCCGCCGCCGCCCGCGGGTGGGTGGCCGCCGGTGATGTGAAGAAGATCAGCGACGCCGAGGCGGCCCGGCTGGGCGCTTCGGCCGCGCCGGCGACG
>CAZDYM010000268.1:0-3897 GCA_964509325.1 uncultured Phycisphaeraceae bacterium | reverse complement strand
GGCTCCGACCCCGGCGCGGGGACGGTGGACTACCGGCGCGGGTCGCTCGACGGCGTCGGGCTCGGGGCCGTCGCGGTGGCGCGCCGCTCCGAGCAGCTCGTCGGCGTCGCGGTCGACGTGCGCCCGAACGTCACCAGTTTCCGCCTCATCACGGACCGGCGCCTGCAGCCGAACCTGGTGGTGGGCGTGGTGGTGCCCGAGGGGCTGGTCACGGCGGCTCAGTTGCCGACGCTGCCGAGGTGCCAGCTCCGGCCCGCCGGCGACGGGACGCTGGTGGACGACAACGTCGGGATCACCTCGGCGAACGCCATCACGCCGGGGATGGTGGTGAGGCTGAGCGACGACACCTGGCCGGACGCGGCGCGGATGCTGGTGCTGGGGCGGGTGGTGCGGGTCGAGCCGGCGGAGAACCCGCTGTACCGGCGCGTGGTCGTGCGCCCGGAACTCGACGTGGCGCGGACGCAGAGCGTGATCGTGCAGTTCCCGTCGTCACCGGCGGTGGGGCCGGGCGTCGCGGGGAGTCCGGGGGGCGGGCGTTGAACGCTCTGGTGGCCGCCTTCGCCGGTTGGATCGCCCTTGGGCTGGAGGTCGGGCTGCGCGACGCGTTCATGCTCGGGGAGCGCGACATCGCGCCGCACTTCACGCTCATTCTCGTCACGTTCGTGGCGTGCTGGGCGCGGAAGGACCATGCCGTGTGGTTCGCGCTGATCCTGGGCGTTCTGATGGACCTCCTGTCCACCGTGCCGTTGACCACGGGCGATACCGCGACGCTGATCGGGCCGCGGGCGCTGGGCTACACGGCGTCGGCGTACACGGCGTACATCCTCCGCGCGTGGATGTACCGGCGCCACGCGCTGGCGGTGGCGTTCCTGAGCGCGACCGCCGCGTTGGTCGGGGGCGTGCTGATCGTCGCCGTGCTGCGGGCCCGCGCGATCTACGACCCGGTGCTGGTCGGCTCCGCCGCCGCGGAACTGGGCGTGCAGGCGGGCTCGGCGCTGTACACGGGGGTGGTGGCGATCCCGTTGGCGTTCGTGCTGGGGTGGCTGCGGCCCTTGTTCGGGTTCCCGGCGCAGGGGAGAGGCGGCGGGCGCGGGGGGATGAGGTAGAAGGGGCGTGATCTCGGGGGTCGGCGGTGGGGACTCGGCGCGCCGTGTCACTCCTTGAGTTTCGCGAGTTCGGACTCGACCGCCGAGACGATCTCGCTGACGCGGCGCGGGCCGAAGTCGAAGGGCTGGCCCGCCGCTTGGAACAGTTCGGGCAGCGGGCGTGAGCCGCCCATCGCCAGCGCGTTGCGGTACAGGCCCAGCGCGTGCGGGCGACCCTTGGTGAGCGAGAGCCGCCACAGGCCCAGAGCGCCGAGTTGGGCGATGCCGTACTCGATGTAGTAGAACGGGACGCCGAAGAGGTGGCTCTGGCGCTGCCAGACGTCCGCGCGGATGTGTTCCAGTCCGGACCAGTCCAGGGCGCGGCCGAAGCGGTCGTCGAGGTCGAGCCAGGCGCGGCGGCGCTGCTCGCGGGTGTGGTGGGGGTTCTCGTAGAGCCAGTGCTGGAAGGCGTCGATCTGGGCGATCCAGGCGAGGATGCCGACGCTGCCCTCGAGCTGCTCGCGCTTGGCGCGGGCGTTGTGCGAGGGATCGGGGTAGTACGCGTCCCACTCGGGCATGGTGAGCAGTTCCATGCTCATGCTGGCGACCTCGGCGAACTCGATGGGCGCGTGCCGGTACGCCACCAGGGGGTCCTGCTTGCACATCTCGCTGTGGAACATGTGCCCGGCCTCGTGGACCATGGTGTGGACGTCGGCGTTGAGTCCCGCGGCGTTCATGAAGATGAACGGGCGGCGGGTGCGGTCGCGCATGTACTGGTACCCGCCGGCGGCCTTGCCCTTGCGGCTGTCCAGGTCGAGCATGGCCCCGCCGAGAGCGCCCCGAGCGGCGTTGTCGCCCAGATCGCGGAACATGCGGGCCAGCTCGGGGTCGAGGCGGTCGAACACGCGCCGCGACTTGTCGACCAGTTCCTGCCCGGTCTCGAAGGGGCGGAGCGGCTCGCGCCCGTGCTCGTCGACGCCCGTGTCCCACGGGCGCAGCGCGGGCACGCCGAGGTTCGCGCGCCGGCGCTCGTCGCAGCGCCGGTTGAAGGGCACGACGTGCTTCTCGACGGCGTCATGGAACGAGCGGCACATCGCCGGGGTGTAATCGAAGCGCTTCTTGGCGCGGAAACTCCAGCCCACGAAGTTCTCAAACCCCGCGTTCAACGCCACGCGGTGGCGCTTCTCGATCATCTCGTCGAAGATCGCCTCGATGGCGTCCCGGTCCCGCAGGCGTCGCTCGGCGACGGCGCGCCAGGCACGCTCGCGCACCGACCGGTCCTTCTCCTGCTGGAAGCGGGCCATCTGGGGGAGGGTGTGGGTCCGGCCTTCGAACTCGACGGTCATGGCGCCGCAGATCTCGTCGTACTTCTGGTCGAGTTTGGCGAGTTCGGTTTCGATGGGCACGTTGGCCTCGCGGAACAACTCGACCTCGACGCGGGTGTCGCGCTCCAGCACCTCGTAGCGTTGCGCCGGCAGAGGAAACCTCGCGTGCAACTCCACCTGCCGCTTGTCGAGATCGAACGACGCCGGCTTCAATCGCGGCGGGACCTCGTCGAGGTACCGCGTCCAGGCGCCGGCGGCGTCCTTGTCGTCGGTGCGGCAGGTCATGGTGATGTAGAGGTTGGCCCGCGTCTCGGAGCACGCCGCGTCGAACTCGCTGCGGTCGACGAGCCAGCGCTCGAACTCCGCGGGCGTCGTGACGGGGCGTTCGAGCAGGGCCTTGACGAAGGGCTCAAGGTTCGCCCAGGCGGAAGCGTCGAGGTCGGTGGGGACGAAGCTCGTGTCCATGAGGGTCGTGCTCATGGGGCGATGGTACGGGCGCGTCGCGACAGAGCCCGACCGCCGCGGAGGGGCCGTCCCGCGGGCCGCGGCGTGCGGCCCTCCGAACCCCCTCCCCCACGCTCGGGGTTCCGCTCCGACGATCTCACCCGCGCCGCCCGGCGCGGAACATCGCCGCCACCGCGGAGAAGCCGTGGACGAAGGAACCGTCGCCCACCGGGCCGATCTCGCCGGCGGCGAAGAAGCCGGCCATCGGGGTGGGTTCGTCGGGCTTGGGCGAGAGGGCGGCGGAGACGGCGCGGGCGTCGTGGTGGCGCTCGCCGAAGAAGGCGCTCCCGCGCCCGTTGCAGGTCACCAGCAGGGTGCCCGCCGGCGCCGCCTGGAGGCGCTGGGCGTCGAGCAGCAGGCTGAGGTCCTCGCGCGCGGTGGCGGCGTCGCGGAGGTGGAACTGGACGGTCTGGCCGACGCGGACGCTGTCGTTCACGCCCAGGGCGCCGGAGGTTCGGTCGACGCCGACGATGCCCCGGATGAGGAAGTCCCCGCGTCCGAAACGGTCCTTGTACTCGTTGATGACGCGCCCGACGAACACGCCGTTGTTCAGCAGCGCTCGGTCGCCCTCGGGCAGTTCGTGGACGAGTTCGTGGAGGACCTCGACGGCGGGCCTGCCGCCGAGCCTTCGGATGGCGTTGCGGCCTCCCTCGGTGATGACCAGGGGCTTGCCGATGGGGCGGCACCCCTGGCTGACGAGGGTGTCGACCGAAACGTCGCCGCGGATGCTCACGCCGGCGCCCTGAGCGCGGAGGAGCTTGTCGTTGACGGCGATGAAGTTGGCCCCGAGTGACCGCGCCGCCGAGGCCATCCCGCCGATGACGGGGATGCGCTTGAGCCCGTTGACCGCGGACCGGCAGCGTGAGATCGCATCCACCAGCGGGTTGACCGGCACGGAGAACGGGTCGCCGAAGAAGAGCACCGCGCGTAGGTCGGGGGCGACGCCGATGGCGGCGGCCATCCGTTCGAGCGAGGAGCGGTCG
>CAZDYM010000267.1:0-3919 GCA_964509325.1 uncultured Phycisphaeraceae bacterium | reverse complement strand
CCGCCGCCCGCGCCCTGCGCCCCCCGCCCGTCCCCGCTACGATCCCGCCCTATGCACTACGACGCACACGGACCGGTGATCGCCGACCTCGAGGCGCGGATCTTGACGATCCGCGACTCTCTTTAACTACGACAAGAAGAAACTCCAGGTCAGGGCCCTCGAAGACCAGATGAACAGCGACGGCTTCTGGGACAAGCCCGACGCCGCCCGACAGGTCGTCAACGAACTCAAGGGCATCAAGGCCCAGGTCGACACGCTCGGCTCGCTGATCTCCTCGTTTGAGGACGCCAAACTCGCCTACGAGATGGCCAAGGACGCCAACGACAAGGACCTGCTTGTCGAGGCCGATGAGTCGCTGTTCAAGATCAGCAAGGGCATGGAGAAGGTCGAGTTGCTCAGCCTTCTGGGCGGCAAGCACGATCACCGCAACTGCTTCCTGACCATCTCCGCGGGCGACGGCGGCACCGAGGCCAACGACTGGTGCGAGATGCTCTTCCGCATGTACCTCCTCTGGCTCGAGAAGTCGCACCCCGAGTGGAAGGTCGAGGAGATCGAGAAGTCCTACGGCAGCGAGGTCGGCCTCGACTCGGTCACGCTGAAGGTGAGCGGGCCCCACGCCTTCGGGTACCTCAAGTGCGAACGCGGCACCCACCGCCTCGCCCGCGTCTCGCCCTTCAACGCCCAGGGCAAGCGACAGACCTCCTTCGCCACCGTCGATGTCACCCCGGAGTTTGAGGAGTCCAGCGTCGAGATCCCCGACAAGGACCTCGAGATCACCCCGTTCGTCCGCGCCAGCGGCCCCGGCGGCCAGAACGTGAACAAGGTCGCCAGCGCCATCCGCGTCGTCCATAAGCCGACCGGCTTGATGGTCGTCAGCAGCACCTACCGGGACCAGGGCCAGAACAAGAAGCAGGCCCTCAGCATCCTGCAGGCCAAGCTCGAACAACTGGAACAGGAGAAGCGCGACGCACAGATCAAGGAGGCGGCGGGGGGGAGCGTCGACCGCGGCTGGGGCACGCAGATCCGCTCCTACGTCCTCTACGACTCGCGCGTGAAGGACCATCGGACCGGGCACGAAAGCGGCTCACCGGTCAACGTGCTGGCGGGCGACCTCGACGGCTTCGTCGACGCCGAACTCAAGCGACGACGCAAGGAGCAGGCCGAAAAAGAAGGCGTGAAGGCGTAGCGTTGCCGGAGCGCTCTACCGCCGCCGGCGCGCGGCCAGCACGCCGACGCACACCATCACCCCCGCCGCCCCCGGCGTCGGCACCACCGTCAGCCCGCTGAGGAATCCTCCCAGCGACGTCAGATCGACCGCGACCGAAACATCGCCGAACGACGCCCGCCCCGCCTTGCGCTGGTACACCCCGCGGTTGATCCCCGCCAGCACCAGCCCGCCGTCCGGACCGGTGATGAACACCGCCCCGCCGGAATCCCCGGGCGAGAGAATCGCTTCGGTCGCGCCGCCGCGACGATCGAACTTGAAGTACAGGTGCCCGTCCTTCGCGCTGTCGAGCCGGTTGGTCCCCCAGACCTCCGCGCGCTCGTCGGACCACCCGTACCCCGTGCGGTCCGAGCCGTCCGCCGTCAGCCCAAACCCGGCGACGGTCAGCCTCGCCCCGCGCTTGAGCGAACCGTCCGCGATCGGGTAGTAGCCCGGCAGGTCGCGGTCGAGCGTGATCCGCACCAGGTCGGCCGCGTCGCTGGTGATCGCGGACACGGCGCGGTACGAGCGCCCGCCCAGCACGAACCGGTTGCCGCTGCCCGCCCCCACGTGGGCCGCGGTGAGGATCTCGCGGGGCCCGACCGCCACGCCGGTCCCGCCGTTGATCATCCCGACAAAGCTCACGTCGGGCCGCATCGACGCCCCGCCGTTGAGGATCAGCGCTCGCGCCGAACCGGCCAGCGGGCCGGTCGCCGCGGCGGACGCGGCAACAGCGATGGCGGCCTGAACACACCGGTGGGCGCGGTGGTGCATGGAATCACTCTCCTCGCGGCGTGCCCCGCCCCTCACGGCGCCGTGCCGGTGGTTTCGGGGTCGCGGAATCCTCTTCTCATCGTCCGGATCGGTCCCGGACTGGGGCGGCAGCATAGCCGGACCCGGACGAAACCATGCCGGAATCTCCGAGAACTCGGGAGAACTTCACCCATTCCCACCGGGGAGAAGGCTGAGAACAGCACGGAGCGTCCGAGAACACGCCGCCCGACGCCTCGCCGATCCCGCGGACCCTCACGCCGGCCTGACCCCCCGGTACACCCCCTGGATCCGCTGCACCTGGGCCTTGCGGACCATCTCGAGGATGTCGCGCCGGATCTTCCAGGCCGACTGCGCCTCCGCCTGCTCGTGCGTGATGTTCGCGCAGTGCTCGCTGATGCACTGATACAGGAACTTGAACGCGTCCCGCGGCTGGTGCATCTGGTCCAGCGCGTCGATCACGTCCTGCCGGGTCACCGCGGGCTCGAACAACTCGGTCAGCGGGAACGGCGCCGTGCCGGGCGCCAGGCACGCCCGCAGCCGCGCGTCGCACAGGTCGTACAGCGTCGAGCCGGTCCAGCTCAGCCGCTCGACCATGTTCTGCTTGTCCAGGCGGGCTTCCTGGAAGAAGGCCTGGCTCTCCCGGAACAGCTCGTGCTTCAGTTCCACCGGCAGCAGCATCTTCACGCCCACCCGGTCCTGCTGCAGGAACTTGTTGTTGAGCATGGGCCACACCACCGCCTTCATGCGGTCCGGGTCGCCGCTCACCGTGGTCGGCTCGTCCACGCGATCGATCACGACGATCAGCCCGGCGTAGCCCAGCCTGTCCAGCACCCGCACCAGCCGCGCAAACATCGCGAAACGCGTCTCCTCCGAGTCGTCCAGCGGCAGCTCCGACGCCACGCGGATCGACGGCGGCACCATGTTCAGCGCCACCGAGAGCATGTCCTGCTCGTGCGGAACCGCCCGCACCTGCTTGATGATCCGGCGCGCCAGCCGCCCCATCCGCCACCGATCGAACACGACGTGCTTGAACAGCAGCGCCAGCCAGAGCGCCCCCGTCGCCCCCGCCGCCCACACCCACCACACCGGCTGCACCCGGTCCTCGGGCACGAGGAAACTCCCCGCGATCACCGCCGCCAGCGGCGCCCACCCCAGCACCGCGAGCGTCCGCCACAGCAGCGGCCTCCAGTTGAACGCCGCCCGCAGCCTGCGGCGCAGCCCCGCGGTCCGGCGCGCGTCCTTCCCCGCGTCGCGGTCGTAGATCACCTGGAGGAGCGTGAGGTCAATCTTGGTCTGCAGGTCGAGCCGCTTGAGCGTCTGGCGCATCTGCTTGTGCGCCTCGGCGGGCGACGGGTCCGGCTCGCGCCCCGCCGGCGCCTCGGCCAGCAACCGGTCCAGCAGCGTCGACACCGCCGCGTGCAGCAGAGCGTCCATGTGGTCCACCAGACGGACCCTCCGCAGCGCCTCCAGCGTGGCGTCGCGCGACGCGGCCTCCGACTTCTCGCGCCGCCCCCGCAGCGACCGCGACGCGCCCCGCACCCGTTCCAGCACCCGGTCCAGCACCGGGTTCAGGTCGTCGTACGCCACCAGCAGCACCCGGCTGCTCGGGTTCGACGCGTTGTGCGCTTCCACGCGGTCGCCGAGTTGCAGCCGGATGGCCGTCTTGCCGCTGCCCTTCTCCCCGAACACGATCGACGACGAGGGCCGGCGCAGGTCCCCCACGAACTTCTCGAAGTCCGGGTGCGCCGTCGGGCCGGACCCCAGCCGCGCGAACACCGGGTCGTGCCGCGCCTCCTCCGCCTGGAACGGGTTCTCGGCGATGCCCCAGTGCTGGAAGAATCCGGCGACGTTCATTCGTCGGCGATGATACGGTGGAGCGCCGACCGGCGCGCCGCCGGCCGCGGCACGAGGGAACGCGGGGCCGGTTCACGCTCCGCCGCA
>CAZDYM010000266.1:0-3942 GCA_964509325.1 uncultured Phycisphaeraceae bacterium | reverse complement strand
TCCCCCCCCCATGTTTTCCAAGTTCTTCATTCACCGGCCGATCTTCGCGTGCGTGCTGTCGATTTTGGTGGTGCTGCTGGGGGCGGTGGCGTATCTGCGGCTGCCGGTGGAGCAGTACCCGGAGTTGGCGCCGCCGGTGGTGAAGGTGGAGGCGTTCTACCCGGGGGCGAGCGCGCGGACGATCGCCGACACGGTGGCGGCGCCGATCGAGCAGCAGGTCAACGGCGTCGAGCGGATGATCTACATGCAGTCGACCAGCAGCGACGGGCGGTACAGCCTGGACGTCTCGTTCGAGACGGGGACGGACATCGACATGGCGGCGGTGCTGGTGCAGAACCGGGTGTCGGTGGCGCTGAACAAACTGCCGGAGGAGGTGCGCCGGCAGGGCGTGACGACGAGGAAGCAGTCGACGGCGATGGTGGGGGTGATCGCGGTCTGGGCGCCGGACGGTCGGTACGACGACGTTTTTCTGTCGAACTTCGTGACGATCCGGCTGCTGGACGAGTTCATGCGGCTGTACGGGGTGGGCGGGTCGGCGATCTTCCCGGCCAAAGAGTACGGGATGCGGGTGTGGCTGGACACCGACAAGCTCAAAGCGCGGAACCTGACGGTGTCGGACGTGAACGAGGCGATCCAGCAGCAGAACGTGCAGGTGGCGGCGGGCGTGGTGGGGCGGCAGCCGGCCCCGCCGGGAACGGACTTTGAACTGACCGTGAACACGCTTGGGCGTCTGTCGGACCCGGAGCAGTTCGCGGACATCATCGTGAAGCGGGAAGAGGGGGGTCGGGTGGTGCGGGTGCGGGACGTGGCGCGGGTGGAACTGGGGGCGCGGGACTACACGACGGTGGCGCGGTTCAACGGGTTGCCGGCGGCGGTCATGCCGATCTACCAGCTCCCGGGGGCGAACCTGGTGGAGACGGCGCGGGCGGTGGAGGCCAAGCTGGAGGAACTGAAGGGGGAGTTCCCGGAGGGCCTGGAGGGGAAGCTGTTCTACGACTCGTCGATGTTCATCGAGGCCTCGATGAAGGAGGTGCAGCGCACCATTCTCGAAGCCTTCATCCTGGTGTTCCTGGTGGTGCTGGTGTTCCTGCAGAACTTCCGGGCGACGATCATCCCGACGCTGGCGATCCCGGCGTCGCTCATCGGGACGTTCCTGTTCATGGCGCTGCTGGGCTTCAGCGTGAACATGCTGACGCTGTTCGGCCTGGTGCTGGCGATCGGGATCGTGGTGGACGACGCGATCATCGTGGTCGAGAACGTGGAGCGGGTGCTGGCGGAATCGCACGGGAAACTCACGGTGGTGCAGGCCACCGAGAAGGCGATGGGGCAGATCTTCGGCCCGGTGATCGCGATCACGCTGGTGCTGATGAGCGTGTTCATCCCGACGGCGGCGCTGCCGGGGATCACGGGGGAGATGTACCGTCAGTTCGCGCTGACGATCGCGGCGTCGACGGCGCTGTCGGGGATCAACGCCCTCACGCTGAGCCCGGCGCTGTGCGCCCTGATGCTCCGCCCGCACGACCACGGCACGAAGCACGGGCCGATCGGGCGGCTGGCGCGGCTGCCGGCGACGGTGTTCAACCGGTGCTTCGACGCGGCCTCGAACCTGTACGCGGGGTTCTCGAGACTGACGTGCAAGGGGGCGGTGGTGACGCTGGCGGCGTTCGGGGCGACGCTGTGGTTCACGGTCTGGCTGTACCAGCGGGTGCCGACGGGGTTCGTGCCCGAGGAGGACCTGGGGTTCGTGATCGTGGCGGCGCAGTTGCCCGACGGGGCCTCGCTGGAGCGTTCGCAGGCGGTGATCGACCGCACCTCGGCGATCGTGCGAGGGATCGACGGGGTGCAGGACGTGACGACGCTGGGCGGCTTCTCGGTCCTGGACGGGCAGGGGGTGACGTTCGCCAACGCGTGGGTGGTGCTGGAGCCGTGGGACGTTCGGACGGAGAAGAAGCGGGGCATCCGCGAGATCGTGGGGGACATCCAGCGGGGGGTGGCGCCGATCCAGGAGGCGAGTTTCCTGGTGTTCTCGATCCCCGCCATCTCGGGGCTGGGCAACGCCTCGGGGTTCGAGATGAAACTGCTGGACCGGGCGTCGGTGGGGCGTTCGGCGGTGGAGCAGGCGGCCAACGAGGTGATCGCGGCGGCGTTCTCGCAGTCGAAGATCGCCTACGCCTTCACGAGTTTCCGCGACGGGGTGCCGCAGGTGTTCGCGGACATCGACCGCGAGAAGGCGCTGAAGATGGACGTGCCGCTGTCGGCGATCTTCCAGACGCTGCAGACGGCGCTGGGGGGCGCGTACGTGAACGACTTCAACGCGTTCGGTCGGACGTTCCAGGTGAACACGCAGGCGGAGAGCCGGTTCCGGCTGTCGGCGGAGGACATCGCGAGGTTGGAGGTGAGGAACAGGCAGGGGCGGATGCTGCCGCTGGGCGCGCTGGTGACGGTGCGCGACGACCAGGGGCCCGAGCGTGTGCTGCGGTTCAACATGTACGAGGCGGCGACGGTGAACGGGGTGCCGGCGCCGGGGGCATCGTCGGGCGAGGCGATGGGCGTGATGGAGTCGATCGCGCGGGACAAACTGCCGCAGGGGATGGGGTTCTCGTGGTCGGCGATGAGTTACCAGGAGAAGATGACGGCGGGGCAGGGGAACGTGGTGTTCCTGCTGGCGATCGTGCTGGTGTACCTGATTCTGGCGGCGCAGTACGAGAGTTGGACGGCTCCGCTGAGCGTGGTGCTCAGCATCCCGCTGGTGGTGCTGGGGGCGCTGGTGGGCCTGACGTGGTCGGGGCTGGACAACAACGTGTTCACGCAGATCGGCCTTGTGCTGCTGGTGGGGCTGGGGGCGAAGAACGCGATCCTGATCGTGGAGTTCGCGCGGGTGAACCGGCTGCAGGGCAAGGGCATCGTGGAATCGGCGGTGGAGGCGGCGCGGACGCGGCTGCGGCCGATCCTGATGACCAGTCTGGCGTTCATCCTGGGGGTGCTGCCGCTGGTGCTGGCGACGGGCGCGGGCGCGGCGGGTCGGCGTTCGCTGGGGACGGCGGTGATGGGCGGGATGATCGGGGTGACGGTGCTGGGGCTGCTGTTCACGCCGGCGCTGTACGTGGCGGTGACGTGGGCGGCGGAGAAGATCAGCCCGGCGAAGCCCAAGAAGCCGGAGAGCGGGGGCGGGGACGGGGGCTGGGGAGGCACCACTGCGGGGGCGACGGCGGGTGCGGGGGCCGGGGCCGGGGCCGGGGCCGGGGTGGCGTCGCACTGAACGATCGTGAACGGATGGCTCGTGGTGCGGCGGTCGTCCGTTGCGGGACGTGAATCCGCTGTGGATGCGACGGCCGGGGGCTGGCGGGGAGTGCCGGCAGGGGGCTCGCCGGGGGGGGCTGGCGGGAACGTCTGGGCGCGGCGTCAGCGGGGCTCGGTGGTTTCGATTGGCGCGGTGGCGACGGCGTCGCCTTCAGGGGCGACGACCCTGGGCTGGTGCTCGAGGGTGGTGCGCTGGGTCTGCATCCGCATGCAGCCGGGGAGAGCCAGGGCCGCGGCCGAGACGACCATGAGGAGGGCCACGCTTCGAGGTGAGATGTTGAATCGGAAGGGGCGAAGGGCGGGGCGCGGGGCTCGGGTGATCGGCATGGGGGTGTCTCAAGCGGGCTCGCCGGCGACGCGTCGGCGGTGTCTTCAACATCGACGCGGGGGGCGTGTCGGCGCTCGCGGATTGTCGGGGAAAAACGGCGGGCGTGCGTGGGGTGTCTCGCGGTGGCGTGAAAGCCGCCATGTTCGGGCTTTGCAAGGCGTGGAATCGGGGCCTGATCTACACTCGTGGCCTGTGCGTGCTCCCGTTGCGGCGGTGTTGCCTTGGGCGGGACGGGCGGCGGACATTGAACCGACAGGGAGATCTGGCGATGCGTGCCCTCGCGGCAGGGCGTGCACTTGCCGCAGGACTCGTCC
>CAZDYM010000265.1:0-3956 GCA_964509325.1 uncultured Phycisphaeraceae bacterium | reverse complement strand
ATCCGGGGATGAGGCTTTCGAAGAGGAACGTGCTGCTGGTGGGCGGGGGCGGGCGTGAGCACGCGCTGGCGTGGCGGTTGAAGAAATCGCCTTCCTTGGGGGCGCTGTTCTGCACGCACCCGGAGAATCCCGGGTTGGCGGCGTTGTGCAAGCCGGTGGGGTTCCCGTTCAGCACGAGCGACTACCGGCTGGAGCAGTTCTGCCGGCACGAGAAGGTGGGGCTGGTGGTGATCGGGCCCGAGGGGCCGCTGGCGGAAGGGCTGGCGGACCGGCTGGCGTCGGAGACGACGGCGGTGTTCGGGCCGGGCAAAGAGGCGGCGCAGCTGGAGAGCGACAAGGCGTGGGCGAAAGCGCTGATGCGCTCGGCGAGCATCCCGACGGCGGAGGCGCGGGCGTTCCGCGACCCGCGGGCGGCGATCCGGTATCTGGAATCGCGGGAGACGGCGCACGTGGTGAAGGCGTGCGGGCTGGCGTCGGGCAAGGGGGTGGTGGTGGCCCAGACGCTGGAGGAAGCGCGCGACGCGGTCGAGCGTTTCATGCTGAAGCGTGAGTTCGGCGACGCCGGGGACCAGGTGCTGATCGAGGAGCGGCTGACCGGGCGCGAGGTGTCGGTGTTCGCGGTGACGGACGGGCGCGGTGTGGTGATCCTCGACCCGGTGCAGGATCACAAGCGTCTGCTCGACCGGGACGAGGGCCCGAACACGGGCGGGATGGGGGCGTTCTGCCCGGCCCCCACGATCGACGCCAAGACGATGGCGATCGTGCACCGCGAGGTGATCGTGCCGACGATCGACGCGCTGCGGCGTGAGGGGCTGGAGTTCCGCGGGCTGCTGTATTGCGGGCTGATGCTGACGCCGGGGGGGCCCAAGGTGCTGGAGTTCAACGTGCGCTTCGGTGACCCGGAGTGCCAGTGCCTGGTGCGGCGGATGGGGGGTGATTGGGTTCGGCTGCTTCACGCCGCGGCGACGGGACGGCTGCACGAGGCGGTGGACGAGGCGGAGGCGTCGGACGAGCACGTGTGCTGCGTGGTGCTGGCGGCGCGGGGCTACCCCTCGAACCCTGAGAAGGGGCGGGAGATCAGCGGGATCGAGGAGGCGGAGAAGGTGGAGGGGGTGACGGTGTTCCACGCGGGCACGGCGATCGACAAGGCGGGGCGGCTGGTGACCAGTGGCGGACGTGTGCTGAACGTGGTGGCGACGGGGGCGTCGCTGGAACAGGCGCGCGAGCGGGCGATGCGCGGGGCGGAGTTGATCCGGTTTGAGGGCAAGCAGTTCCGGACGGACATCGGGGTGATGCCGGTGGCGGCCCCCAAGGGGATGCGCGGGGTGGCGGCCCGGTGAGTGCCGATCGGGGGTTGGGGGTGGGACGAGCACCCTCGGCGGGGCGTGTCCGCGCCGCCCAAGGAGGCGCGGCGGTGTGCTCCGGGCCCGGGGGACGTGGGCGGGTTGGGCTTTGCGGTATGGTGAACGGATGCCGCCAGTTCATCTCGCCGCCGGGAATCTCCGCTGCACCGTGCTGCCCGAGGTCGGGGGCGGGATCGCTGATTTCTCGGTGGTGGGGCCGGCCAAGTTCGCGTACCCGCTGATGCGGCGCGCGGCGCCGAACGAGTCGAACCCGTCGTCGCTCGGGTCGTTCTTCATGGCCCCTTGGGTGAACCGGATCGCGAGCGCGGCGTTTGAGTTCGGCGGGCGTGCGCACCGGCTGAGGCCCAACGCGCCGACCCCCGGGGCTCCGGCGCAGCACGGGGACGTGCGGGGGCGGGCGTGGAAGACGGTGCGGGCCGGGGCGGATCGGCTGGAACTGCGTTTCGAGAGCGCCGAGCACGAGAGCGTCAACTGGCCGTGGCGTTTCGGCTGCCGGGCGGTGTACACGCTGACTTCGGGCGGTCTGCGGATCGAGTTGAGTGTTGAGAACCGGGACACGAGCCCGTTCCCGGCGGGGTGCGGGCACCACCCGTACTTTGTTCGGCGCTTGTGGGATGACCGCGACGAGCTGCGGCTGCGGTGCCCGGTGAAGGGGCGGTACCCGCTGGAGAACGGCGTGCCGACCGGGCCGGCGCGGCGCGAGGCTCTGGCGGAGCATCTCTCGGAATCGCGTGCGATTCCCAACGAGCACATCGACGCGGTGTTCTCGGGGTTTGACGGCGCGAGCGGGGCGCAGTTGCGGTACCCGTCGAGCGGGGTGACGCTGACGATCCGGGCCTCCGGGAACATGGGTCACCTGGTGGTGTACAGCCCGCACGCGAACGGCGCGCGGGACACGCCGCTGGGGTTTGTGGCGGTTGAGCCGCAGACGCAGGTGAACGGGGCGTTGAACTGGTCGGATTGGGGTGATGGGATGACGGGGACAAGGGTGATCGCGGCCGGGGAGCGTCTTGAGACGTGGGCGGAGTTCGGGGTTTCGGTGGACTAGCGGCGTTCTTGGCGTTTGGTTGTCTGCTTTGGGCCCGACCAGGGTCTTGATTGGCGGGGAGGTGTCGCTAGGCTGGCTCGGACGTGCGTGCGACCCGTGGCGACCCGAGGAGAGACGAGCGATGAAGTGCCGTGTTTGCAAAGTCCTTGCCGCGCTGGCGAGTTGGGCGTTGTTGCTGAGCGTGGCCGCGGAGGGCGGTCCGCTGACGCCGCCGCCCGGGCCGGTGGCCCCGACGAACAAGACGCTGCAGCAGGTGGAGCCTCGGACGCCGCTGGAGACGGTGCCGGGCAACCTGTCGAGCATGCACAAGATCACGCAGCCCGGCTCGTACTACCTGACCGGGAACATCGCGCTGGCGGCGGGGAGGTTCGCGTGCATCGAAGTGGGGGCCAGCGGGGTGACGATCGACCTCAACGGGTTCACGCTGGATGGGCTGAACACGGGCGGGTCCGTGGCGATCCGGGTTGAGGACGGGGCGACCGCCTCCGGTGTGCGTGTGGTCAACGGCCACATCACGAACTGGGATGTCGGCATCGCCGGTCTGGGGTTCGTCGCGCTGGTGGTGGATTCGGTCCGGTTCTCCTTCTGCAACACCTACGGCGCCGACGTGGGCACCGGCGCCTCGGTCACGCGGTGCACCGCTTTTCAGGGCGGGACCGGGTTCTATCTCCGCGACGGGGGCACGATCTCGCAGTCGTCGGCGTCTTTCTTCGGGCGGGGCTTCGACCTGGGCAACGGCGCGGTCGCGTCGGACTGCGAGGCGGTGCTGTGCTTCGAGGGGTTCTATCTCAACTTCGGCGGCGTCGCGCGCGGGTGCGGCGCCCACAACTGCACCGTCGGGGTCCTGGGATTCCAGCGGAACACCGTGATCGACTGCAACCTCACGTTCTGCACCGACGGCATCACGCTCGGCGAGGCGTCGCGGGTCACGGGCTGCCACGTCGGCGGCGGGTCCGGGCACGGGGTCTCGGTCTCCCACGGGTCCACCGTCGAACGCTGCACCGTCAACGGGCAGGGGCTGATCGGCATCATCGCCGCGGATCGCTGTTCGATCACGGACAACCGGGTGGAGTTCTGCGGCGGCAACGGGGTGTATGTCGGCGGGAACAACACGATGGTCGTCGGCAACATCGTGCAACGGTGCGTACTCGATGTCGGGGTGTTCATCGAGGGCAACGACAACCAACTGGAGATGAACCGCGTCGAGGGCAGCGGGCAGGAGGGGATCAAGATGTTCGGTGAGCGGAACCTGGTGATCCGCAACCGGGTGTGCTCGTCGGGTCGTATCCTGCCCGGCGCGTTCCTTGATTACAACTTCGCGGTGGGCAACTTCGTGGGCACGGTGCTGCTGCCTGGGGCCTTCGCCACCACGACCGAGACCAACGCCAACTTCGCGTGCGGGTTCATTCCCGGCGATCCCGCGACCGGGGCGCGCCCCGCAGGCCCGGGCGCGGGGACGCGCGGCGTGTATCGCCTCAGGATCGTGGGGGGCGAGGAGTGTCCCTACGCCGCGGCGGAGGCGGCGGTTGTAGATGCCAACAGCG
>CAZDYM010000264.1:0-3967 GCA_964509325.1 uncultured Phycisphaeraceae bacterium | reverse complement strand
GAGGTCTTCATCAGTCGCGCCGGCGCCGGCTCCCGAGCGGTCGGCCCGGACGCCGCGGCGGACTCCCCCGCCGGGGCCGACGACCCTTCCGTCTGCGCCTGCATCCGCGGCGCCCCCACCAGCGCCGCGCCAAGGAGCACCACCAGCGCCGCCGCCATCCGCCACATCATCGCGAGTCGTGACATCCGTGTCGTTCCTTCCGGCTTTCCCGCCGGTCCCCGGCGGGTGCGTGCTCACTCTACCGACATCCCCGGTGGGGCCGCTGCTCCCTGCCTCGCGCCGTCCCGGCCGCATCGTCCAACTCGACATTGGCCGACGCGGCCCTCACCGCGACCGCCGGATGAAGTTGTACCCGTCTTTCCCGCCGTGGGCCTCCGCGATGGCCTGCAGGATCCCCTGCTCGTCGGCGTCCAGATACTGGATGGTCTTGATGACGGTCGGCCGCCGCCCGTCGCTCCCGCGCGGGTTGAGTTGCTCCAGCCGGGCCATCAACTGCTGCTTGTTCGGCTTCCACTCGCCCGCACCGGGGATCACGCTGCTCAAGACAAACACCGCCTCGGGCCGGAACGCCAGCGCCGCCTCCAGGCCCACCTCAGGGTTGCCCACCCCTGAAGGTCGGACGGTATCGATCCATGCCGAGATCGCCCGGATGTTCTCCCGGCTGGCCCGGATCATCCGGGCCCCCTCGATGGGCGCCCGCGGGTCCTGCGGGTGCGGGGCCCCGATCCACCGCCCATCCTTGAAGAAGATCACCTGCACCGACTGAGACGGAGCCGTCTTGAACAGCGACCGCTTGAGGTCGTCCTTCACCTGCCCGAACGTTGTGACCATCGAGCCGCCCGCGTCGACCACGTACACCAGGCTCCTGGCGTTCCCCGCCCCCAGGCCCGCGAACTTCACCTCCGGGAACGCGCTCGACTCGATCAGCGCCCGGCGTTCATCGCTCGACAACAACAGACCGACGCCGCCCGGCGCCCCCGCTGCCGACCCCGCCCGCTCGGCCACCTGCTCGCTCAGTGTCGGCTCGCTCACCCGTGTCTGCGGTCGCGGCGTCTCCGGCACGGGCGTCTGAGAAACAGGGGTCGGCGGCAGCAGCGCCGCGAGCGGCGCGTCGTCCGGAGCGGCCGTCAGCACCACGCCCGACGGCGCGGGATCGAAAAAACTCACCGTGACGTCCGGTCGGTCCTCCCGCGCCGGCATCGTGACGGTCCACACCACCGCCAGAGCCATCACCGCCAGCAGCGCGTGGACCGCCAGCGAGACCGACAGCGACACCAGCGCCGGCTTGCCCAGCCCCGGCGCGGGATGCACGCGCCACGCCGCGCCGTCCCCCGCGTTCGCCTTGGCCGTGCTGGAAACGCCTGGCTCGTCCATGAGGCCGCATCGTAGAGCGCCGATGCCGCCCCGAACGACTCGATCGGGACGCCGAGCGCCGCTTCGACGGCGCTTGCGAAAAAAACCAGGCCTCCCGCAGGGAATGCAGGAGGCCCGTATGGAAAAGGGCGATTGCCTGAAGAAAAGATTGGTACTCGCCCTGTGTTGCGGGATGCCGGAACGCGCCGCCTCAGCGCCGACGGCGCGACAGGCCCATCACGCCCGCCCCGGCGAGCAGCGCCGCCGAGCCGGGGGTCGGGATGAACGTGTAGTCCTCCCCGATGAGGTACTGCACCGTGGGGGAGACGAGATCGGCGGTGAACTGGAACACCAGTTTCTCGCCCTGCACCCAGAGGTTCGAGTCGGCGAACGTCCAGCGCACGGCCATGCCGCCGCCGGGAAGGTTCAGGATCTCGGTGGCATCCACGGCCCGCGGCGCCCCGCCCACGGTGTTCACGGTGACGATCGGGAACGGGTCGTTCATGATGGACACGTTGGGGTTCACGTCGCCGGTGAACGGGTCGTTCACGGTGATCAGCAGGCTCTTCACCATCGAGGTGCTGCCGAAGTTGTGGGTGATCTCCCAGGCGATGGGCACGATGAAGCCGGACCGGGCGTCGCCCTCGATGCGACCCGCCGAGGCGGTGCCCGCGACCAGGGCCAGAGCACCGGCGGCGGCGAGAGTCTTGGTGGAAGTCTTCATGGTTCTTTCTCTTTCCGGGGAACCCCGCGCTCAGCATGCCGCGAGCGCCGGGGGATCAGGCTGGGGGGTGGTGGTGGTTCACGGGTTCAGGAGCAAACGGTTCACGTGTTCGACTCAGCGCCGCCGCCGCAGGGCCGCAACACCGGCCAGGCCCGCCAGCGCCGCCGCGCCGGGCGCGGGGATGGGGGTCACGATCCGCACCAGGCGGAACGCCGAATCCTGCGGGTTGTCGACGGTCACCTGGAAGTCGAACCCCTGCCCGGGGTCCATGCGTCCCAGCGGCCCGAACTCGAACCGCACCTGCTTGGCCGACTCGTTCACGGAGACAACGGTGTCCGGGCGGGTGGTGGTGTGGGCCGAGGCGTTCTGGGTGTTGAACAGCACCTGGGCGAGCGCGCCGGGATCGAACGGTGCCGTGAGCGGGGCCCGGATCTCAAAGAGGATCGAGGTCCACGCCACGCTGGTGTTGTTGGTGATGGTGAACGAGAGGACCGACGTCGACGCCGACGCCGAGGCGCTCACCGCCCCGAGCAGTGCCGCGGCCGAAAGGGCCTTGCTGATCGAACGCATCTCTGAATCTCCTCGCGGCCTGGCGCCGCGATTCCCAAGGTCCCGGCCCGCCCCTGTGCGTGGGCGTGCCCATCCTCAACAACCGCAGCCCACGCCGGGTGGGCCCGCCTGTGCAGACGGGGCGCAGCGGCGAGCGCGCGGAACACACGACACGTCCGCGTTGCCCAGGCTCACCCTGGGCGCACGCGGACAGCGAGCGAATCACGATCCCTCAGGTCTGAGAACACAGACTCCGGCCGCCCTGTGCATGGCGACACCTTGAAGATAGCACCGTTCCGGGCGGGGGCAAGCCCCCAAGCAGGGAAATCACAAAGAGTTGCGACGAGATTTTGGACGCCACGACCGGGAACCCGACGCCCCCGCATGCGTCCGCGGCCCCGGAACCACCCAAACGAGCCCCAAGCGTCGGCGCGGGGTTCGCTCACGGCACCATGTGACGACTCCGAGGCATCGCCGGGAAGACCGGTTCAAGGGAGGACCGGTTCACTCTTCGGGGTCCGCCGATGCAAGGGTCGCCGGGGTCGGGGTCTTCGGCGTGAGCAGGATGACCACGCCTGTCCAGACCCCGTCGGCCTGCTCGACCAGGGCTGGGCCGGTGACGAGCGCCGGCTGGCCGGGTTTCAGGGAGAGGTCGGTCTCGAAGTCACGCAAGCGGGTGTACGCGGCGTTGCTGGCCCCGGCCCCGGGCTTGTCCGGAGTGAACTGCAGCACCGAGCCGGACACCTTCAGGCCGTAGCGACCCCGCTCCCGCGCCGGGGCGGATTCCAGGCACAAACGCACGTCGGTATGCACGCCCGACAGGAAGCCGAGTTCAGCGGCCTCCGCGCCGCTGGCACCGCCCATGCGGAGCGTGCGGGCACGGTTCGGCGTGACGGTCACGCTGGGGCGGCCCAGCACCTCGATATCCGCGACCGTCCGCAGGTCCGCCAGCAGCGCTTCGGTGGACACCCCTTCGACGCCCACGCCCCCGCGCGTCGCCGACGCACCCAGCGACGCCAACTTGTCCTGGGCGATCTTCCCGCCCATGACCCGCAACGCCACCGCTTCGACCTCGACGGCCCGAATCGGGCCCGTCGACGAACGTCCAAGGCCCCCCGATCCGGCGCAGCCCGAGAACACGCCGGCCACGCCGACGATCCCGAAGCCCGCTGCCACCACGGCCCCCGCCCGCCACGCCCCCGATCGGTTCCCGGAACTGCGCATCTTCACGCCTCCTCGACGCCGGTTCCGCGCGGGGGCGAACCCACCCCGCCGCGGAGCCGGACGCAGCGTCATCGACTCCCGGGGCCCCGGCGTGTACGCCGGCATGCCCGCGAGCCC
>CAZDYM010000263.1:0-3983 GCA_964509325.1 uncultured Phycisphaeraceae bacterium | reverse complement strand
GGCACCTGGCCCCCCGGCGGTGTGGCTGCCGCCGTTGCCGCCGTTGCCGCCGGTGCCGCCGTCGCCGCCGTTGCCCCCGTTGGTCCCGTCGCCCCCGAAGATGTTGAAGATCCGGTTTCCGACGATGGCGCTGTTGGACGCGCCGAAGAGGTGGACGCCGATGGCCCCGCCGCCGTTGGCTCCGTTGCCGCCCGGCTGCCCGTTCAAGCCCTGCCCACCGACGCCGCCGTTGGACGGGGTGCCGCCATTGCCGCCGTTGGCGCCGGCGGGGCCGGTGTTCCCATCCGCCCCATCGATGCCGTTGGCGGTGGGGTTGAAGCCCACGATGGTGTGGATGGTGTTGCCGGTGAAGACGGTGGGCGAGTTGACGTTGATGCGCACCCCCGAGACGGCGGCCTGCCCGCCGCCGAAGACGTAGCGGAAGGTGCAGTTCTCGATGCGCGGCTTGGCGCCGTTGCTGACGTCAAGCAGGGTGGTGCGGGCGTACTCGACCGTGAACCCGTCGAGAATCTGGGTGGTCGGGCGCGCGTCGGTCTGGTTCATGGCGACGACGATGAATGAGTCGTCGGCGATGCCCTGGCCGGTGGGGGTTGAGTTGTTCGAGGAGTCGCCCGAGATGATCGTGAGGTTGGCGACGGGGTCGCGTTGCGAGAGCGAGGTCTCGCTGCCGAAGAACCCGCCGTAGACCTCGGCCCCCAGTGGGATGAAGAACGTGCCCCCCGCGGCGGGGGTGTAAACGCCCTCGGCGACCCAGACCTGTGAGGGCTGCGGGGAGATGGTGCCCGCGGCGTTGAGGGCGTCGGAGAGATTCTGGAACGCGGTTGCCCACGAAGTTCCGTTCCCGCCGGGTGCGGCGGCGGCGTTGACGTAGATGATGGTGTTGCCGGCGCGGGCCGCGGGCGCGGAACTCCCCAGCACCGCCGCCGCGAGGACGGCGAGGGCGCGACGAACCGCGGACGAGCGGGGGAGGATCAACTTTGGCATCATGGTTCCGATCATGGCTTTGATTTCCGGCGGTCCCTGCGGGCTGAACAGCGGTGGGAGAGCGAGGCTGGGTTCCAGCACCCCGTCCCGGGTCCGCACGCCTCGACACCCTGGCGGTCAACTCCCCGCCGACCGGCTCCCCCGATTCCCGGGTCGGCTGAGCGGCGGAAAACATATCGACCTCATCCGGGGTTGATTCCCGGGAGGCACACCAACAAACACCCCGGACGCCGACCGGACATGCCGGTCGGACCGCCGGGCTCGCCACCCAACCCCCCAAAGGTACCACAGGGGCGGGCCCGAGGCCTGGGGTCGTCGTCACAAACCCACCGAAATCCATGTCCGTTCGAGAGTTATCTCTGGTTCTCCGGGGATGCGGCGCGCACGAACGGTGAGTCTGTGGCACACTACAATGGACGGTTTTCCATCACCTCGACCCGGGAGGCTTCGGTTTGCTCGCGCCCATGTTTAGACACGCTCCGATCTTTGCCACGGCGTTTACGCTGGGAATGGTGCCGGCGATCGCGCTGGGTGCCCGTCAGGTTGACCCCGCGCCCGCCGTGGACGCCCCGCAGCCGCCGGAAGGCGGGTCCCCGGCGGGCCCAGCGGCCAACTTCGCGGTGGTGGTCAGCACCACCGGCAGCGTGCAGGTGCGGATGAAGGAAGACGGGGAGTGGGTGCCGGCGCAGGTGGGACAGGTCGTGCCGGCGGGCGGCGCGTTCCGGACGGGGGTGCGCTCGAGCGTGCAGATCCGGGTCGGGGCGGCGCAGCTGCTCACGATCGATCGGCTTGGGGTGGTGACGCTCGATCAGGCGATCAACGCCGACAACAAGGACAAGACCGAGGTCGGGCTGTCGTACGGTCGGGTGATCTTCAACGTCACGAGCACGAAGTTCGCCAACGATGTGGCGATCAAGGCGCCCGACGCGACGCTCGCGGTCAAGGGCACCTACGGCGCGATGGAAGTGACCGGCGGTCGTCCGACGCAGGCCTACGGCGGCGAGGGCAACGACGGCTCGTTCACGGTGACGTACGAGGGTGACGAGAGCGGCACCGTCGAGGGCGAGCAGAAAACCGACGCCGAGGAGCCCAACTCGGTGTTGCAGGAAGAGCAGTTCACGTTCCTCGACACCGGCAACCCCGATTCGCGTGAAGGCGACGAGCAGCAGGTTGTGAATCGTTCGACCGGTGGCGGTGAGTCTGTCACACAGGTGACGAACTCGCAGCAGGTCAACGCGGGCAACCCCCCGCCGCCCCCGCCGCCTCCGCCGCCACCTCCCCCTCCGCCACCTCCCCCTCCGCCTCCGCCGCCCCCTCCGCCACCTCCCCCTCCGCCTCCGCCGCCTCCACCACCACCTCCTCCTCCACCGCCGCCTCCGCCACCGCCGCCCCCACCTCCTCCGCCGCCGGTGACGTCGCGTGAGTTGTTGTTCGCGGATAGCGCAACTGGCGGCTTCCGCTTCTTCGCCCCCGGCGTGGGTGCCGGGGATCGGGTTCCCGGCTCGCTGCCGGAGAACCTGATCGACGGCGGCCTCGCGGTCTCGGCGCCTGATTCTGAGGGCCGAAGCGTGGTGTTCTATCTCGCCGGCGGCGACGCGGACGCTTTCGGCCCCGGGGCGGGCACGGAAACGAACCGCCTGTTCGCCGGGGTGATTGATCTCGATGACCCGACGCCGTCGATTGTCGAGTCGTTCGTCGAGATCGCGGACTTCGATCTAAGCGACAACAACGTCAACGGGGTTCCGGGGCCCGTGATGGTCGGTCTGGGCGTGGTTGATGAGGGCATCTACTCCGCCGTGAGACGGTTCAACGGCGCGCCGACCAACCGGCCCGACCAGGACAGCGCGATTGTGGGGATCACCTTCAATCGTGGTGGTTCGGGGACCATCGGCGGCGCCGAGCTCGACTATCTGATGGAGTTGCCCAACGCCGACCTTCAGACGGTGACGGGCGCGCAGTCGCGGGGCACGATCTTCGCCGCGGGTCTCGTCAACCCTGAGAACCCGACGGGCAACACGTTCGAGAACCTGGCGATCTTTGAGATTGATCCGCGGGTGCCCGGTTCGCCGTACATCGCCAACACGCTGTGGGGCCAGGCGGGAGACTTCGTGCCGACGTCGGGGACGGCGATCAGCCCGGACTTCAACCCGGCGCAGTTCGACCGCGTGGCGGAGATCGGCGGGGCCGCGTTCACGTCGAGCGGGCTGATCGTCAACGCCTTCGCGGACGAGAGCGTGGCCGGCGGGAGCGCTGCCGACCGCGACGCGTTCTTCCTCACCGTCAACCCCGACGCCGACAGAAGCCGCGGGACCGGGGGCGTCACGACCTCGGCACTCACGGCGCTCGCGGGCGGGGGTGGGCTCGGCACGATCGGCATGTCGGGCGTCCAGGGGGTCGGCAACTCGCCCGGGGTGCCCGTTCTCGACAACCCCGCGGGCGGGACCGACTTCTCGATCGGCAGCCTCTTCGGACGCGTCTCGTACAGCACCGAGGCGCTGCGGAGCGGCGTGTTGCAGCAGATCTACCGTCAACGCTTCATCGAGACCGCCCAGGACCCGGTGTTCTGCGCCATCGACCCGGTGATCGGGCAGATCCCCGGCGCGCTGCAGAACAACGCCGGCAAGACCCGCGGCATCGCACGTACCACGTTCGACCTGCGGAACCCGCTGCCGGCCTCGCACCCGTGCCAAGCGCCGGGCATGCCGTGAGGCGGCTCTGTGGAGCGGCGGTGCTCCGCGGACGCACCGACAGACCGCCGGCCGCATCCGCGGGCCGGCCCGCCGGGGACTGACGCCGGTGGTGTTTGACGGCTCGGCCCTGCGTGGGTAGTATCCGTGCTCAAAGACTGCGGGGTGGAGCAGCCCGGTAGCTCGTCGGGCTCATAACCCGAAGGTCGTAGGTTCAAATCCTACCCCCGCTATTGCCGGGCCGGTTGCGAAAGCAGCCGGCCCTTTGGTTTTCAGGGAACGCCGCCGAGAGACCTCGGCGGCGTTTTCGCG
>CAZDYM010000262.1:0-4012 GCA_964509325.1 uncultured Phycisphaeraceae bacterium | reverse complement strand
GCGTATCTCGACGGGCTGGGGCTGCCGGGGAATCTGGACGCCGCCACGCGGTACGCGCTGTTCGGCCCGGGCAAGCGGGCCCGCCCGGCGCTGGTGGTGCACGCCTGCCGCGCGCTGGGAGGGACGCTGGAACAAGCGTTGCCCGCCGCCGCGAGCGTTGAGATGGTCCACGCCTTCAGCCTGGTCCACGACGACCTGCCGGCGCTCGACAACGACGATCTTCGCCGGGGCCGCCCGACGACCCACATCGCGCACGGCGAGGCGATGGCGCTGCTGGTGGGCGACCTGCTGAACACGTTGGCGTTCCAGGTGATCGCGGAGCGGGTGAGCGAGCCGGCCACCGCCGCGGCGCTGATGCTCGAGATCACCCGGGGCACGACGGCGATGATCGCCGGGCAGGTGTTGGACACGCTGGGCGGCTTCGCGCCGGGTCTGTCGGCGGCGGAGCGGCTCGAACTGGTGCACCGGAACAAGACCGGGGCGCTGATCCGGGCGTCGTGCCGCATGGGGGCCCTCAGCGCCGGCCCGCGGTGCACCCCCGAGGCGCTGCGCGCGGTCACGAGGTACGGGGAGGCGATCGGCCTGATGTTCCAGATCGTGGACGACCTGCTGGACGTGGAGCAATCCGCCGAGCACACCGGGAAGGCGACCGGGAAGGACGCGGCGCTGGGGAAACTGACGTACCCGGGGGTAATGGGAGTGGAAGCGTCTCGGGTCGAGATTGCGCGGCTGCGGGGTGTGGCGTTGGATGCGGTCGGGGGGTTCGGCGGTCAGGCGGGGCCGTTGGTCGAACTGTGCGAGTATCTGGCCGTACGAACGCGGTAAGTTGAGGCGAGGTGTGCGGGCGGTCCGGTAAACCGGTTCACCTTGCGGGGGGTGCGTGAATGTGCATGATGTCCGACACCGGGGCCGAAGAGCCTGCTAGTATTTTCAGGAAGATTTGAAACCTCGCCGGAGCCACGGATGCCGCTGCTGCCCACCATCAACACGCCCGCCGACTTGAAGAAGCTCTCGATCGACGACCTCGGCGTGGTCGCGCAGGAGGTCCGCGAGGCGATCTTTGAACAGGTCTCGAAGGTGGGCGGGCACCTGGCGCCGAACTTGGGCGTGGTGGAGCTGACCATCGCGCTGCACTATGTGTTCGACTTCGGGCACGACCGTCTGCTGTTCGATGTCGGGCACCAGTGCTACCCGCACAAACTGCTCACCGGGCGGCAGGGGCTGCTGAAGAACCTGCGGACGCGCGCGGGGATGGCGGGGTTCCCGGAGCCCCGAGAGAGCGCGTACGACCTGTTCAGCGTGGGGCACGCGGGGACGGGGATCTCGACGGCGGTGGGCATGGCGCGGGGCGACCTGCTGAACAAGGAGTCGTTCGACCCGGAATCGCGTCCCAACGGGCGGCGGGTGGTCACGCTGATCGGTGACGCGTCGATCGTCAACGGGGTGGCGATGGAGGGCCTGAACGGCGCCGGCACCCTCAAGCGGCAGTTCCTGGTCGTTCTCAACGACAACGGGATGAGCATCTCCAAGCCGCAGGGGGCGGTGTCGCAGTACTTCGACCGGGTGCGTCTGAGCGAGACCTACGGCGAGATGAAGAAGCGGGCGCGGCACGTGCTGGACGGGCTGCCGGGGGGCGGGTTCGTGAAGGACGCGTACCACCGCCTGGGGGAGATGGCCAAGGCGGCGGTGTCGGAGGATTCGTGGTTCGAGCACTTCGGTCTGGTGACGGTCGGCCCGGTGGACGGGCACGACCTGCGGACGCTGATCGAGTTTCTGAACGAGGCGAAGCACCTGGACCGCCCGATGGTGCTGCACGTCAAGACGGTGAAGGGGAAGGGCTACGGCTTCGCGGAGGGGGACGCGACGAAGTTCCATTCGCCGGCGGCGTTCAACTACGACCCGGATTCGTGCCGCGTGGAGATCAAGAGCGAGGGGCGTTCGTTCACGTCGGCGTTCGGGGAGGCGCTGACGGAGATGATGAAGCGTGACCCGAGGATCGTGGCGTGCACCGCGGCGATGCCGGGGGGCACGGGCATCGACAAGGTGATGGCGGCGCACCCCGAGCGGACGTTCGACAGCGGCATCTGCGAGAGCCACGCGCTGGACATGATGGCGGGGATGGCGAAGACCGGGTGGAAGCCGTTCTTCGCGGTGTACTCGACGTTCATGCAGCGGGCGTTTGACCAGGCGTTCCAGGAGGTTTCGCTGCAGGGGCTGGCGGTGCGGCTGTGCCTGGACCGTGCGGGGCTGGTGGGGGGCGACGGCGCGGTGCACCACGGGTTCTGCGACATCTCGCTGCTGCGGACGCTGCCGAACGCGGCGCTGACGGCGGCGGCGGACGAGCCCTCGATGCTGGCGGCGCTGGAGTTCATGCGGACGTACGAGGCGGGCCTGAGCGCGTGCCGCTGGCCGCGGGACAACTGCTCGAAGGCACTCACGGAGCGTTTCGGCGCGTGCCCCCCGTTCGAGCTGGGCAGGGCGCGTCCGCTCATCCGGCACGAGAAGCCGGACGTCGCCGTGCTGGCGTACGGCACGATGGTGATCAACGCGCTGGAAGCGGTGGACATGATCGGTCCCGAGGTGCGGTGCGAGCTGCACGACGCGCGGTTCGCCAAGCCGGTGGACGAGGCGCTGATCCGTTCGCTGCTGGTTCGGCGGGTGCCGATCGTGACGGTGGAAGACCACGGTCCGCACGGCGGGTTCGGGGCGGCGGTGGTGGAGGCGGCCAGCGCGATGGGGCTGGACGCCGGGCTGGTCACGCGGATGTCGCTGCCGGACGCGTGGATCTACCAGGATTCGCGGAAGGACCAGCTCATCGAGGCGGGCTTGGACGCGGCGTCGATCGCGCGGGCGATCCGGTCGGCGGCGGCGGGCGGGGCGCGGGCGGTGTCTCGGGACGACGCCCGCGGGCCGATGATCGAGGTGCGGAAGAGTGCCGCGGTCGCCAAGGCGTGACCCCGTCGGCGTGCCGGAGGGTCGGGTCCGTGTCAGATCGTCCGCTCCATGATGCGGTGCGGGATGACGCCCCATTTGTTGGGGCCTTCGCCGGCGTCGGCGTAGCCGGCGCGGAGGTAGAAGCCGGCGGCGGCGACGCGGGCTTCCATCCAGACGTGGGTGATGCCGGCGGCGCGGGCCCGGTCTTCGAGGTGCCGAAGGAGGGCCTGGGCGACGCCCTTGCCGCGCTGGTCGGTGTCGACGCCGAAGTAGCGGAGTTGGGCGCGCGGGCCTTTGGGGTGGTTGGGCTGGAGGTCCATTCGGCCGCAGGCGACGACGCGGCCATCGACCACGGCGCAGGCGTGGATGATGTCGGGGCGGTCGCGGGGCGTGTCGGCGTCGGAGACGGCGCAGGAGGCCGGGAGGTTGAAGGGCTGGTAGAGCGTGCGGTACCTGCAGGCGTGGTAGCCGTTCCACAGTTCGTCGGAGGCGGTTGGAGAGAGGATCTTCATCGGTGAGCGGCGGAAGAGCCGCGGGGGCGTGTCGGCGTGGCGCGGGAGGGGGCTCCGCGGCGCATCGGCGCGTTGAGGCGTCGCCTACTTGCGGTGGCGGTTGCCCCAGTTGATCCACTCGCTGCTGGCGGGCTTGCCGTAGAGCGTGAGACACTCCACGGCGTGGAGTTTCCACTCGGCGTCGCGCGTGTCGAGGCGCCAGGTGAGTTCCCACGTGCTGGGGACGAAGCTGATGATCTCGTTGGTGAAGGTCGCTCGGCTGAGGAATCGCGCCTGGGCGATGGTGTCGTTGTTGGAGAGCGTGACGTCGCGCATTTCGAGGGAGTGCGACTTGAAGACGCCGTTGAGGCCGCGGGTGACGGAGACGAGCCAGTCGCGGTCCAGCTGGAGTTCGACGCGTCCGTCGGTCCGGAAGGCGACCTTGGGAGCGAGGGCGGAGGCGACGGCGGCGGGGTCGGCGGCGACGACCGCGGAAACAAACGCCGTGGTGTGCTTGCTCACGCGCTCCCGCGGGGTTTCGACGGCGGCGCCGACGAAGATGATCGCGGCGCCGGCGACGACGGCCA
>CAZDYM010000261.1:0-4074 GCA_964509325.1 uncultured Phycisphaeraceae bacterium | reverse complement strand
AAGCATTTCCGCCCCACGAAGGGCGCCCGCCCCCCCCCCCCCCCCCCCGCCGCCCGCCCCCCCCCCCCCCCCGGCCCCCGGCCCTCGGCCCTCGGCCCTCGGCCCCCGGCCCCGATCCCCCATCCGGTACATTCGCCGCGTGCCCCCGACCGCTCCCGACGACCGAGCACCCAAACGGATCCTGATCATCCGGCCCAGCGCGCTCGGGGATGTGTGCCGCAGCGTGCCGGTCCTCGTCACCCTCCGCGCGGCGTACCCCGGGGCCCAGATCGACTGGCTCGTGCAGGACTCGTTCGCCGACGCGGTCAGCGCCCACCCCATGCTCAGCGCCGTGGTGAAGTTCCCACGATCGTCGCTCCGCATGGGCCGGCTGCTGAGCACCACGGGTCGGCGGGCCCTCGTTGAACTCCTGGGCAACCTCCGCGGCGGCCCCGGCGGCGCGCGCTACGACCTGGTGATCGACGCCCAGGGACTCGGACGCAGCGGGCTGCTGATGTGGTGGACAGGGGCCGCGCGCCGCGTCGGCGACGCCAACGCGCGCGAACTCGGCTGGCTCGGCGCCAACCGTCGCCACGCCATCGACCCCAACCGGCACACGGTGGATCGGATGCTCGACCTGCTAGAGCGCGAGGGCCTCACGCCGGTGCACGACACGCGCCTGTACACCTCCGCGAACGACCGGGCGGCCCTTGACCCGATGCTCCGGGGGCCCGGCGTGCGCTACGCCGTGATCGCGCCCAGCAGCCGCTGGGAGGGCAAGAGGTGGCCCGGCGCGCGGTTCGCCGAGGTGACGCGTCGGCTGCTCGCCGAGGGCCTCGCGGACTACGCCGTCGTGGTGGCCAGCGCGAGCGAGCGCGGCCAGTGCGCGGAACTGCTGGCGCTGCAGCAGCAAGAGCCGCGCGTGATCGACCAGATCGGCCGCACCACCGTGGGCGAACTGATGGCGCTGATCGAGCGGTCGTCGCTGGTGTTGGCCAACGACTCGGCGGCGCTGCACATGGGCGTCGGGTTCGACCGCCCCATCGTCGGCCTGTTCGGCCCGACCCGCGTCGACCTCGTCGGCCCGTACCGGCGCGAGCGCGACGTCATCCAGGCCAGGCGCCCCGCCCCCGGTCAGGGCAACCTGCACAAGGACGCCGCCGCGGGGCGGACGATGATGGAAGCCATCGGCGTGGAAGACGTGTTCCGCGCGTGCGCGGAGCGGCTGCGCGGGAACTGAAGCCGCCCGACTCGATCCGTACACTGCTCCGATGAAACTCGCCGTCATCCTCCCCGCCGCCGGCGCGTCCTCGCGGTACCGCGCCGCCGGCGGCCTCCGCTCCAAGGTCGACGAGGACCTGGGAGGCCGCCCCGTCCTGCAGCGCACCGTCGAACTGTTCATCCAGCGCGACGAGACCGCGTGCGTCATCGTCGCCGGCCCGCACGACGGATGGGACGAGTTCCTCGCGCGCCACGGCGACAAGCTCGGCCTGCTGGGCGTCAAGGTGTGCAAGGGAGGCCTTACGCACCGCTACGAGACGGTCTCCAGGGCGCTCCAACTCGTGCCTCCGGACTGCACCCACGTCGCCGTCCACGACGCCGCCCGGCCCTGCACCCCGCCGGAGCTCATCGATCGCGTCCTGCTGGCGGCGGAGCGGCACGCGGCGGTAGTCCCCGCCGTCGACGTGCCCGATACCGTCAAACGCGTCTCCCCCTCCGCCGCGGAGCAGACGGAGACCGACCCGCTGGACGCGATCCTGTCCGGCCCCGCGTCCGCGGGTCGGCCCGTCCGGACCGTCGAGGCCACCGTCAGCCGCGAGCGCCTGGTGCTGGTGCAAACCCCGCAGGTCTTCCGTCGTGAACTGCTGCTCCGCGCCTACGCCCAGCCGGACCTCACCAGCACCGACGACGCGTCGCTCGTCGAGAAACTCGGAGAGCCCGTCGCGGTGGTCGAGGGCGACCCCCGCAACATCAAAGTCACCCGCCCGGTCGATCTCGTCACCGCGCGGCTCATCCTGCAGGTGCGCCCGCCCGCGGAGCGCGAGGCCCACAAGCGGTTCTGACCCGCTACGGCCGAGCGAGCAACGGAAAACCCCGCCGGAAAGGCGGGGTAGTGCGCTCGATCAACGCGGGACGGTCCCGGCCTCCGGGGCTCACTGAGGATTGACAACGCGGATCCGCAGCACGGCGCTGAGAGGCGAGACGCCCCCGGCCAGGTCGGTCTGCTTCACCCGGACGGTGTGCTCGCCCAGCGCCAGGGGCGCGTTCAGCGAGATCGACCACCGACCGTTGCTCGGCACCACCGCCGACTGGGATTCCTGCCCGTCGATCTCGATCGTGACGGTGTTGCCCTTGCCCGCCGTGCCGGTGAACGTGGGCGCCGGGTTGGTGGTGTTCACGGCGCCGTTCACCGTCTTGCCCTTGTCGGCCTTGATGAGGTCGGGCCGTCCCGGCGCGCCGGGACGCTTGAGCAGGGTTACCTCAAGATTGGGTGACGGGCGCGAAGAGTTGCCGGCGGTGTCGAGCTGCACCGCCGCGAACTTCACCTTCCCCGTCCGCGTGGTGTTCACGGTGCTGGTCCAGTCCCCGTTCTCGTCGGCCTGCACCGAGGAAGCCCCCGTGGACCGGCCGTTCAGGGTGATCAGCACGCGGGCCCCCGGCTCGGCGGTGCCCGTGAAGGTGAGCTGCGTCGCCGAGGTGATGTTGTCGTCCGACGACGGGCCGGTGTCGCTGGCGTCGGTGAGGTCCAGGTTGTCCGGCGGCGCGGGCGCCAGCGTGTCGATGACCATGTCGAAGAAGTCCTCCTTCTCGCTCTCGGTCTGCCCGTTGAACTGCGACGCCGTGACCGGGTACGTCCCATCCTCCAGGCGCAGCCGGCCGCTCGACCGCAGCGTCAGCGTCGCGCTGCCCGCCACGCCCTGCGCGATGAGCTGGTTGCCGGCGTACACCCGCACGAACTGCCCCGGCGTGCAGCCCGTCACCAGGAACGAAGGCGCCAGAGCCGCCGTGCGGTTGTTGAACCGCGTGCGGAACGTGTCCCCGTCGAACGTCCCGCCCACCCCCTCGTCGGTGTTCGAGTCAAAGAAAGGCACCACGTCCGACGGGGGATTCACCGGGCCGCCGCCGCTGAACGGCGGTTTCTTGACCGAGACAATGTAGACCAGCGGACGGTTGATCGCGGTGGGGTTGCGGAAGGCGAGATGGAACGTGCCCTCGTTGAGCGTGATCTCGCCCGAGGCGGAGCCGGAGGCGAGGTCGGTGAGGATCTGCTGCCCGCCCACGGGGGTGAACGCCGCGCCGCCCTTGAACTTGTTGACCTCGCTGGGGGTGATGATGAAGCCCTCGAGGCCCTCGCCGACGGTGCTCAGCAGCATCTGGTCGCCGGGGTTCACCGTGAAGCTGCGGGTGAAGCGGGCGCCGGGGAAGAGGGTCTCGGTGCCGTTGGCGCGGACGGTCTGGACGTTCGAGGCCGTGACGATGCGGAACGCGTAGTCCAGCGGGGTCGCGCCGGTGTTCTTGACGCCGACGGTGTAGTTTCCGGCGGGCAGGGTGACCGTCTGGCGACCCGACTGGTTGCGGAAGCCGGTCAACGCCGTGAAGTCCACGTTGAGCCGGAACTTGTCGAACTCCGGGTGGGTGAGGATGAACGCGTCGGCGAAGGTCGGCGCCGAGAACATGAAGTAGACCGTGTCGCGGGTGGTCACCGTGAAATCGAACTTGGTCACCTGCCCGACGCCGAGGGTCACCCCGTTGGAGAACGACGGGTAGACGTTGCCCGCGGGGTTCGCATCGCCCGAGCCCTGGCCCAACGCCCGCGGTCCCGCCGCGATGCTCATTGTGGCCAGAAGAAGCGCGAGCACGTGCTTGAAGAAGTGGTCGGTCATGGTTCGTGTCATGGAGTGTCCTTGCCCCCGGTCCAGCCCTGTGGTTCGCCCCGTGCCATGCCCGGGAGCGAAGCCCGGCGCCTCGACCGCCCCATCATCCGGGATGGAGCACCAAAGCCGATGACGGGCCCGCTTCGATCAGATGCCCCGCGCCGGGACCGGTTCCAACCGGGATCCGCCCGGAACGTTGCAGCCGATCAGGCCGGCGAGA
>CAZDYM010000260.1:0-4100 GCA_964509325.1 uncultured Phycisphaeraceae bacterium | reverse complement strand
ACCCGGGCCGGACGACCGGTCACGCAAGGCCCCGAGCCCGCCCCGTCGGGTCTGCCTCGATTGACCCCGTCGAACCACTTCCTTCTGTTGGAGATGCTGCGATGAACGCACGCCGCGCGATCAGTCTATTCACGCTTGCCATGGCCGCCCTCGGTGGGACGGTGCGGGCGCAGTCTTTCAACGTCGACATCAACACCGAGCCCGGGTCCGGGTTCGGCGCGGGCGTGCCCGCCGACACCTACCGCGGCGCCGCCGGCCAGCAGGGCGTGTGGAACAGCGTGCTGCCCTCCCACCCCCCCGCGATCCTGCTCCGCAGGCTCGACGGGACCCTCTCGCCCGTCACGTTCACCCGCGCCACGAACGGCGCGTTCATCAACACGAACAACATCTCAACCACGGGCAACTTCTCGCTCCTCCACGACGACTACCAGCGCCTCAGCCCGCAGGGCACGCTCACCTACACCTTCTCGAACCTCCTGGCGGGCGACTACACCGTCTTCACGTACGCCGCCAACCCCGACGACTCCAGCAGCAAGGCGCTCGTCAGCGTGGTCGGCTCGGGCAGCGTGCCGACGCAGTCCGTCGGCGGCACCATCAACGGGAACAAGTGGATGCCCGGGGTCACCCACGCCCTGCACCGCAAGTCGAACGTGCCCGCGGGCGGCTCCATCACCGTCACCGTCCTCGCCGACTCGCTCAACGGCTTCGCGGCCTGCGGCGGGATCCAACTGGTCAAGATGGACTCGCCCCGCTTCCGCTTCCATGTCAACGACAACGCCCCGGGCATCGACGCCGGCGGCTCGTGGAACGACGCCTACACCGATCTCCAGATGGCCCTGCGCTCGGTCGCGCGTCTCGGCGGGCCGAACTCCGAGGTCTGGGTGGCCCAGGGCTTCTACGAGCCGGGCACCAGCCGCTCCGACACCTTCCTGATTCCCTCGAACTCGGTGATGTACGGCGGCTTCGCCGGCAACGAGACCTCCCTCGGCCAGCGCACCACCCCTGCCTTCTTCATCACCGCCCTCAGCGGCGCCATCGGCACCGGCGCCGCCACCGACAACTCCTACAACGTCGTCACCATGGACGACTCGTCCAGCGGCACCAACATCATCGACGGCTTCACCATCTCGGGCGGCTACGCCAACGGCGTCGGAACCCAGTCGCGCGGCGGCGGCGTCCTCATCACCGGCGACTGCGCCCCGCGGTTCCGCAACTGCAAGTTCATCTCCAACGATGCGCAGAACGACGGCGGCGCCGTCCATGTCGACGGCGTCACCGACCCCCACTTCACCAACTGCCTCTTCTCCAACAACGACTGCAACAACGCCACCGGCGGCGCGATCTTTTTCACCGGCAACTCCGCCTCCTTCAAGATCGTCAACTGCCAGTTCACCGGCAACTACGCCATCGGCGACGGCGGCGCGTTCACCACCGAAGCCCAGCCCGGCGAGGTCGTCAACACCACCTTCTCCGGCAACATCGCCGCCTCCAGCCTCTCCAAGGGCGGCGCCGTCGCTCTCAAATCCGAGGCCGGCGACGTCACCTTCCGCGGCTGCACCTTCTCCCACAACCTCTGCGGCGGCGGGACCGGCGGCATCTACGCCACCCTCGGCGCCGATGTCACCCTCCGCAACTGCATCCTCTGGGACAACGCCGACTTCGACGGCCCGGGCGCCGTCATCGACAATCTCGAGGTCGTCGGCGTCCAGGGCTCCACCTCCACCGTGTCGTTCACCACCATCGAAGGCTCCGCGGGCTCCGCCGGACTCAACCCCCAGTTCGTCGACGCCAACGGCGCCGACAACACCTTCGGCACCACCGACGACGACCTCCGCCTCACCATCCTCAGCCCCGCCATCGACGCCGGCGACAGCAACCAGATCGGCGCCGACCCCACCGACGTGGACGCGGACGGCAACGTCATCGAGGCCATGCCCATCGATCTCGCGGGCAACGCCCGCCGCCTGAACCTCAACGCCGCCCCTGACACCGGCGCCAACGGAGCCCCCATGCCCGACCGCGGCGCCTACGAGACGGTCCCCGCCCCGTGCGCCGGCGACTTCAACAACGACGGCCAGCGCAACACCGCCGACCTGGTCATCTTCCTCGGGCAGTTCGGCCTGGCCGGCAACCTCTCGGGCGATCTGAACGACGACAACGCCGTGAACACCGCCGACCTGGTGATCTTCCTCGGCGTGTTCGGCGAGGCGTGCCCGTAACGCGGTGCCCTGGCGCGTCCGAACCCCGGGCGCATGCTCGGGGGCGCTCAACGACACCAGCGTGGTTCCGTAACGCCCCGGTCGCCCGACCGGGGCGTTCTCACGCGCGGACGACTTCCGTCCCGGGTTGCGGTTCCGGAGCCACGACCTCCACACCGTCCAACCCGATCTCCGTCCACGCCCCGTTCACCCATCGCGGCGTCCGTTCGCTCGCCGGCCAGCCCGTGGCGTCGAGGAACACGCGACGAAGGTCCGCCGCGATCTCGCCCGCGCCCCACGTCCCAGCCTTCCCCTTACGTGACGTGTAATCGAGCGCCGGCAGGAACCGCAGCCGCGAACGGCTCGGCGTCCACAGCGCCCTGTGACCGGGCTCGACCTGCGGCGTGCCGTCGATCACCACCGGCAGCACCAGCGCGCCCGAGCGCGAGATCACAAGGCCCACACCTTCCTTGAAGGGCAGGATCACCCGCGGCGGGCGCTCGATGAACCCTTCAGGAAAGATGCCGACCACCCCGCCCCCTCCGACGGCTCCGCTTCCGAAGCCTCCCCCGCCGGACTTGAGGTGACGGATCGCTTCCCGCAGCGGGCCGGATTCGTTCACGCGCCGGTCGATGAGGATGACCCGGGCGTAGTTCCAAAACGCCATGTGCCGCGGCTGGGCCATGTCGGCGCCCATGACCCACCGGACCTCAAACGGCAGCACGGCCTGGATGAGCAGCGGGTCGATCCACGCCGTGTGGTTGGCGACGATGAGCACCGGTCGCCCGTCACGCCGAGCGGATTCGACGGTCCGCAGGGCTTCGGCGAGGCCGACGGTGCGAACGCGATGCACCCATCGGGCCAGCAGCTGCATGGCCCGCACAAGCGCGCCGGCGCGCAGAAGATCGTACGGGGCGCGGACACTGCCGCGCTCGATCCAACGCACCAGCAGCGCGAAGGCGAGCCACGCTGATCCACCCACGATGATCAGCGTCGATGCCGCGACCATGGCGCAGTTTAGCACCGCCACCGCCCCGCGCCGCCCCGGTATACCTTTCCCGACACAGGAGACGCACCCATGCGACGCTCGATCGCTGTACCCGCCGTGGCTTTGCTCGCGCTGCACTGCGGCGTGGTCGGTTCCGAAGGCTTCGGGCCCCCGCCGTGGACGCCCGGAGCGCACGGAGCCGAACTGCGCACGCTCACCGACAAGGGACGCGAACTCGACTACCTTGTGGCGTTTCCCCCGGGCTTTGACTGGAAGAAGGCGTACCCGGTGCTGCTGGCGTTGCCGCCGGGGGATCAGACGCGCGAGATGGCGCAGACGGCGCTGGACCGGTACTGGGAGGCCGAGGGCACCGCGCGGGGCTGGGTGGTGGTGGCGCCGATCGGACAGAAGGGGCGGACGTTCCACTCGGGGCTTGAGCGCGCGATCCCGTACCTGCTCGACGAACTGCAGCGCTCGGTGGTGTTCGAGGGCGGGAAGGTCCATCTCGCGGGCGTGTCGAACGGCGGGAAGTCGGCGTTCCGCGTCGCCACCGAGTACCCGGACCGCTTCCACTCGCTCACGGTGCTGCCCGGGTTCCCCCCGGACGACCGGGCCACGCTCGGGCTGCGCTCGCTGAATCAACTCACCGGCGGGGTGGCGATGTACGTCGGCGAGCAGGACCCCAAGTGGATCGCCCCGATGCGCGAGGTGAAGCAGAAACTCGACGCCTACGGCGTGCCGGCGACCCTGGAGATCTGGCCCGCGAGCGAGCACGTCGTGACCATCAAGGGGGTCGAGTTGTTCGACATGCTGGAGAACAAGCGCGTCCGCCCGGCGGAGGCAACGACCACGCCCACGCCGGGCGGCGGGGAGGTGCCGGGCAGCACGCCGCCCGTGCCCGGGAGCGCGGGGTC
>CAZDYM010000259.1:0-4127 GCA_964509325.1 uncultured Phycisphaeraceae bacterium | reverse complement strand
CGGATGAAGTTCGGCTTCACCGCGTTGACGGCCTTGTGGATCGCCTCCGGGGCGGCGCCCGCCAACCGCCCACCCATCATCTCGCCCGCCCGCGGGGCCGCCCACGTCCAGAACGCCAGCGAACGCCCCACCAGGTTCTCCCAGAGTCGGCTCTGGCTCTCGTGGATCCCCAGACTGACCGCCTCGGCGGCGGGCTGCCCGAAACGCTCGTGCTTCGGCAGGCCCTGCTCGTACAGCGCGTGACCGCTCTCGTGCATGGCGGTGCTCAGGGAATCGGCCCAGCCGTCGGCGCGGTAGCGGTTCGTCATGCGGGTGTCGCCCGGGCCGATGCCGTCGCAGAACGGGTGCGTCGACACGTCCACCCGGCCCGCTGAGTCGTCGAATCCGATGCGCTTGGTGATCATCGCGCAGAACGCGGCCTGCTTCTCGATCGGGAACTCCGCGTGCGCGAGCGATTCATCCGGCCCCCCACCCGCGGCGGACGACCGCAGCACCCGCTCGATCAGCGGCACCAGCCTCTCGCGCAGCGGGCCGAAGATCGCCCGCGTCTTGGCCGCGGTCATCCCCGGCTCGTACTCGTCCAGCAGGAAGTCGTAGAGCTCCCCGCCCGCGGGCGGCCTTCCTCCGCCGCTGCCCGCGTAGCACTCCGCCTTGCGCCGGTGCAGCTCGATCGTCTTTCTCAGCCAGGGCAGGAACAGCGCGAAGTCGGACTTCTGCCGCGCTTCCTTCCACGCGTGCATCCCGAGCGATGAGCACCTGGCCATCTCGGCCACCAGTTCCGTGGGGAGCCTGGTGGCGAGGTTGTAGTCACGGCGCAGTTCACGCAGGTTCGCGGAAGCGATCGGGTCGCTGCGGAGCGACGTATCCGACTCGCAGGCCGCGAGCAGGTCGCCGAGTTCCTTCGAGGTCTTGCGGGCGTGGATCAGCGCCGACATGGCTTCGAGCTGCTGCGACCGGAGCTCCGCCCCTCGCTCGGGCATGACCGTCTCCTGGTCGTACGAGAGCACCCGAGAGGCGGACTCGATGACGGCGTTCTCACGCAGGCGGGACATCAGCGACGAGTACGGCGAAGCCGCGGCGGGCGAGGTGGCTGTCATGGTGTTGAACCATACCGGCCTCGATCCCGCCGGTTCGTCGGGATACCGAACCAGCGCCGCCATCACGCCCGCCCCGGGGCCAGCGCCGCCGTCCTCGCCTGGCGCACGCACGCCTTGCCTGAGAACCAGGACCCCTCTATATTCACGGCCCGTCACGGCCCCGCCCGGCCCCCCCGAGGCTCTGAGCCGCGACGGCGTGCGTTCCGGCTGTCAACCAGACCCTCGCGGAGGGAACGGGGCAACGGCCGAGCCGCACCGACATCTCGGGCGCGTACCAAAGTGGCCAACTGGGCCAGACTGTAAATCTGGTGGCGTCATGCCTACGAAGGTTCGAATCCTTCCGCGCCCACTTTTCCGTCCGGCCAGCACACGCCCCTTGATCAAAGCAAGTGGTCATCGCGTGTGGAGCGGTGCCGCTCAGGCCCGCGGCCGGCGCCCCCGGGTCCTCAGCCCGCAGCGGCGCGCTCGATGGCGGCGCTGTCGATCTTCACCATCCCCATCATCGCCCGCATGGCCCGGGCCGCCTTCGCCCCGTCGGGGTCGCCGATCAAATCGATCAGCGCTTTGGGGTCGATCTGCCACGACACGCCGAAGTGGTCCTTGATCCATCCGCAGGCCAGCGGCGTGCCGCCCGCCGAGACGAACCTCTCCCAGTACTCGTCCACCTCTCGCTGGGTCTGGCAGATCGCGGCGATCGAGATGCCTTGCGTCATGGCGAAGCCATCCCCGCCGGTCGCTCCGGCGTTCAATGCCACGAGTGACCGTCCGTCGAGCTCAAACTCCACGGTCATCACGCTCCCGGTCTTAAATGGAGAGCCCGCGCCAAGGTCCGGGTACCGGGTCACCCGGGTGATCCGGGAGTTCGGGAACACCGACGTGTAAAACTTCGCGGCGTCCTCGGCCTGGTGCTGAAACGTCAGGAACGTGCTGATCTGTGGCATCTTCCGAGCGTATCCGATCCGTCCAGCGTTGTGCCCGGTGCCAGGCCCCCCGAACGGACGTGCGTCTGATCCCAACGAGAAAGCCCCTCGGGCGACGTGGCCGAGGGGCTTCGAGGTGTGAAAGTGGGCCTAGTTGGATTCGAACCAACGACCTCACCCTTATCAGGGGTGCGCTCATACCAACTGAGCTATAAGCCCGACCGTCGGGAGTGCCTCGGGGGTGCCGGGGCGCACCGAGCGGAGAGAGGATAGCACGGTTTCGCGGCGGTCTCAAGGGCCGTTTTCGCGGCGATCGCCGCCGAGCGGGCCCGCGATGGGGGCTTGGCGCACGGCGTCCCGCGGGTGGCCCGGCGCGACCGGGCTATCGGGCCCTTCCGAGGGCGATTCTGGGCCGCCGTCGGGAAGGGGGCGGGCCGATCGCCCGATCTCCTATTGTTCGGGCGGCGGGAGCAGGGTGCGCATGACCATCGGCGGCTTGAGTTTGGCGCGGGCTTGGTGGGCGTGCGCGGTCGCGCTGACACTGGGCGCGCCCGGCGCGTCCGGCCAGGTGCCCCCCGGCGGGCCGCCCCCCCCGATCTTCACCCCGGACTGGACCAACGGGACGTTCAACCGCGACGCGCTCGCGGGCTTCTTCCGCGCGGCGGCGATCGGGCGGGTGGACATCGTGTGCATCGGGGACTCCAACCAGTTGCTCTGGGGGCGCGGGTGGGACGAGGCGTACATCCGCTACGCCGGGTTTCGGTGGCGGCTGTACGCCACCGGGCTGGTCTCGGGCGGCGAGAACTTCGGCAGCGGGGCGGGCGTCGGGTTCGACTACTCCGGGGTGTTCCCCCCGCCGTCCACCGGGTATGTGTCGGCGGCGTCGGGCCCGGCGTCGCTGTTCATGAACGCCGCGGACCTGCTGCAGCCGCTGAACGCGTTGAGCGTCGGGCCCGGGGTCTCCGCGGACCCCTTCGCGAATCTCGGGATGGTGCTGCACTCGTCGAGTGACCTGGATACCTCGGGCCCGCTGCGGTACTGGGTGGCGCACGCCACGTACCCGGTCGGCACGGGCTCGACGCTGCGGCTTTCGGCGCGGTTGAATGATCCGCCCTATTCCGACGTGGTCGCTCCCAAGGCGATCGACACGGCGACCGGCCAAGGGGCCGCGGTGAACTGGCTTGATCTTCCGATGGCGGGGCCGCGAGGCACCCGCGGCTCGCTCAACGTCCGACCGACGCAGTACGGCGTGCCGTTCACCGGGCCGATGTCCGTCTTCTACGGGCGCATCGAAGACCCGCGGGTCAAGGTGGGGGCCAGCGTGCACGTGCTCTACGCGCTGGGCGGGCAGTCGGCCCGCGATATGGGGGCGGCGCTGCGGGCCGCGAGCGATGAATCGCTCACCTTGTACTTCTCGATGGTGCGTGCCCTGCAGGGTCCGGACAAGGCGATCCTGGTGCGGATCGGCACGGGCGTGAACGACCGTTCCGAAACCGCGCCCCCGCTGGAGCCGACGGGGCAGGCGCCCAACGCGCCGGCGTCTTTCGCGGCCAATCTGCGCGCGGTCGTGGAACGGGTGCGTCAGGTGTGGTCGTTGAACGGCTGGCCCCAGGAGGAACTGTACTTCCTCTTCGCCGTCAGCACGCCCCTGCAAGGCCCGCCGGATGATTCGTTGCTGCAGGATTACCGCTTGGCGGCGGACGGGGTCGCGTTGGAGGTGCCCCGGGCCGCCGTGACGCACTTCGAGCGTCTGACCAGCGTCAAGGAACTGAAGGACCAGGACTGGGTGCTGTTCGACATCGACACGGCGCATCTTGAGGCGGGCGGGCACGCCGCGATGGCCCAGCGGGAAATGTCGAGCGCGACCTACGGGCGTGCGTGGGTGGACGTGAACGCGGACGGGCGGATCGACGCGGAGGACGCCTACGCCGACCATGCGATGGCGGGCATCGCCTCGACCGCCGGCGCTCCCGGCTGGACGATCCCGCCTCCCACGCCGCCGGCCGGCTCGGGGTTGGGTGAGGGGCCGATCAGGCCGCAGGCTCCCGGAGCGCCGGTTGATCCGGGCGGGGGCGACGGCGTGGCCGAGTTGCCGCCCGCCGGCACGGCG
>CAZDYM010000258.1:1844-4199 GCA_964509325.1 uncultured Phycisphaeraceae bacterium | reverse complement strand
CGGCCGCGGGCCCGGGCGGTCCCTCCGACGAGAGCGGCTCAACCGGCCCGGCAGGGCCGAGCGCCGCCGCCGCGCCGACCGCGGTCTCGTTGCCGTTGCCATCCACCGAATCGATCCGAAACGCCGATCTGTCACGGCTGCTCTCGTCGCTCGGTCGCGGAGCGGCCGAGACGCGCGGCGCCGCCTGAGCCGTTCCCACTTCATTTCTCCGCAGGAACACCATGGCCTCCACTTCGACTCTGCTCGCCGGGCTGTCCGGGCTGAACGTGAACGCACGCCGGCTCGAAGTCATCGGTAACAACATCGCGAACGTGAACGTCGCGGGGTTCAAGTCCAGCCGGCTGAACCTGTTCAACTCGTTCAGCCGCAACCTGAGCCTCGGCAGCACGCCCACCGCCGATTCGGGCGGCACCAACCCCGGGCAGGTCGGCCTCGGCGCCACCGTGGCGGGCACGCAGCGGAACATGACCAACGCGCCCGTGGTGCCCACCGGCGTCCCCACCGACGTCGGCATCGAGGGCAACGGCTTCTTCGTCGTCCGGGGCGGCGGCGACACCACCTACACCCGCGCGGGGAACTTCCAGCTCAACGCGACGAACCAGCTCGTCACCCAGGACGGGAAGCGCGTGCAGGGCTACGGCATCGACGAGAACTTCAACATCGTGACCGGCAGGCTGACCGACGTCGAGATCCCGCTGGGCGCCAAGACCATCGCGGAGGCGACCAAGAACGTCCGCCTGGCGGGCAACCTGCGGGCCGACGGCACCGTGGCGACCGCCGGCACCCAGGTGCTCTTCAACGCCCTGACCACCGGCGGCGCGCCCGCGACCTTGGCCACCGCCCTCACCGCCCTCGACCCGCCGGCGTCCATCCTCCCCACGGACACCCTCACCCTCACCGGAGCCACCCGCGGCAGCAAGACCGTCCCCGACGCCACCTTCACCGTCGGCACCGCCACCCTGGGGGATTACCTCACCTTCGTCATGGACGCGATGGGCATCGTGCCCGACGGCGGCTACAACCCCACGACCGACCCCGGCCCGGAGCCGGGCGGCTTCACCATCGACGCCGCGGGCGCGGTCACGCTCACGGGGAACTTCGGCACCGTGAACGAGATCGGGCTCAGAGACTCGAACTTCGTTCTGAAGAGCGCGGCCGGCGCGACCAAGGCCAGCCCGTTCGCGGTGGCGTCCACGACGCCCGCCAACGGCGAGAGCGTGCGGACGGGCTTCGTGGTGTACGACTCGCTCGGCACGGCCCTGAACGTCGACCTGACCATGGTGCTGGCCCGCACCGACAGCACGGGCACCTACTGGCGCGCGTTCATGCACTCCGCCGACGACACCGACGCCGCGCTGCACATGGAATCCGGCGACCGCGCGACGCCCGGCGCGTTCAGCACCGAGGTCGCGCTCATGAAGTTCGATAACTTCGGCAAGCTCTCCAACGGGCCGAAGATCACCGTCGAGCTCGACCGCGAGAACATCGGCGCCGCCGACCCCCTCCAGTTTGACCTCGCGTTCGATTCCGGGGCGGACCGCGTGACGGCGTTCGCGAACACCGGCGGGTCCTCGCAGATCGCCGCCAAGTTCCAGGACGGCTCCCCGATCGGAACGCTCACCACGTTCTCGATCGGCGACAACGGCATCATCACCGGCGGGTTCTCGAACGGCCTGACCCGCCCTGTCGGGCAGCTGGCGCTCTCGTCGTTCACGAACCCCGAGGGCCTCATCGACATCGGCAACGGCCAGTACCGCTCCGGGCCGAACTCGGGCGACGCGGTGCTCACCACGCCCACGGAGTTCGGGACCGGTCGGCTCATCGGGGGCGCCCTCGAGCAGTCCAACGTCGATCTCTCCAAGGAGTTCATCGAGATGATCCAGAGCTCCACCGGGTACGCCGCGTCCAGCCGGGTGATCTCCACGGCGGACCAGCTGCTGCAGCAGTTGATCGCCACGGCCCGGTAACCAACGAGGTCACGTTCGCTCCATCTCACACCGGGTTCGCCCCGCGTCGCCGCGCCCCGTTGAGCCGCCTCGCGCCTTCAGTGGCGCTCGCGATCGCCCGATATCACGGGTGCGGTGGCGGTGCGCCCGCCCGCGCCCCGAGCCCGTGGTGCGTCCCGCGGCGCCGATGAGGGTTCGCCGCGCCGGGGCACGCGGGCGCCGCGGGGCCGCGATGGAGCGACTTCATGGATGCGCTGACGATCATCTCGCAGGCCAGCCCGTCCCCCGCGGGGGCGAGCGCCGGCACGGCGCTCAGCGTCGGCGTGCTTTTCACCGTTATGGCCGCGTGCGCGACCTCGGCGCTGCTGGCGCTGATCATCGCCCGTGCGCTCCATCTGCACCGCAGCCG
>CAZDYM010000258.1:0-1813 GCA_964509325.1 uncultured Phycisphaeraceae bacterium | reverse complement strand
CGGCAGGACGCGGGGCCGCGCCGCCTTCGAACCAAGCCACCTCCGCTGCTCTCATCGAGCCCAAGCCCCTTCATCCCCAGCGAGCGGCATAGGCCGCCCTCGCTCCTGATCGAGTCTGGTGTTGCCCGTGCCGTCCCCGACCTCATCCCTCCCCGAGCGAGTCTGATCCATGAGCGACAAGGCCCCTGACAAGAAGACCGAAGCCGCACCGGCCGCGGACGCCAAGGCCGCGCCGAAGAAGAGCGGCCTTCCGGTGAAGACCATCGGGCTCATCCTCGGCCTGCTCGTGGTCGAGGGCGCGGCGGTGGTGATGCTGATGAAGATGCTCGGCAAGCCCGCGGAGGTGCAGGCGACCGAACTGCACGAGGACCACAACGCGGAAGGGGAGAAGTCCGTCGAACTGCCCGTGCTGAGCGAACAGTTTACGAACACCTCGTCCGGACGCCTCTATGTCTGGAACCTCGAGATTCTGGTGAAGGTCAAGCAGAAGCACGCCGGGGATGTCAGCATCCTGGCCAAGGACGCCAAGGCGGCGCCGCCCAAGAAGGACGACCACGGCGGCGGCGGCGCGGGCAAAGGCCACGAGCCCGTGACGGGCGTGGCCGAGGAGATGAAGGCCCGTCAGGCGGAGATTCGCACCGGCATCGCGCGGATCATCGCCAGCGCCCAGCACCCTTACTTCACCGAGCCCGGGCGCGAGACGCTGACCCGCCAGATCCTCGAGTACCTCCGCGAGGTCTTCAAACAGGACCCGCAGGGCGAAGAGCGGATCCAGGACGTGCTGATCCCCAAATGCCTGGGCATGGCGACCGGCGAAGCGTGACCCGCGTCCGGGCATCCCCGTGACGGAACGGACGGTCAACGCGCAGTCCTTGCGCGATCGCGCCGATGTCGCGTGATTGTGGCCGGGATTGCGCCGCCGGGCCGATACCCACTCATCCCGCGGCGCGCGGAGCGCGCCGGGTGCTTTCGTCATCGCCCGCGCGGAGGCCAGGATGGCCGAGACCGACCCCACCAACTCAGGCCCGCAGAGCGCCAACCCCACCGACCCAGCCCCGATGGCGGGCGACGCGCTCAAGGCCGCACAGGACGCCGTGAACCAGATCAACGACCAGGCCCGCGCCTCGGCGCCCGATGCGGCGACCGCGGACGCGCTGGCGGCGGTGCAGGCCGCGCTCAACGAGGCCAGCAAGCCGGCGGAAGCCGCGGCGGTCGGCGGCGCGTCCGGCGGGGGCGCCATCGGCGACGACGGGGCCGAGCCCTTCGCCCTCCCCGGGTTCTCCGACACCAAGCCCGGAGACAAGCCCGCCAACCTCGACCTCCTCGCCGACGTCAACCTCAACGTCAAGATCGAACTCGGACGCACACGCATGTACGTCGAGGATGTCCTGCGATTGAACGAGGGCTCGGTCGTCGAACTCGACAAGCTCGCCGGCGACCCCGTGGACATCTATGTGAACGAGCGGCACGTGGCCCGAGGCGAGGTGCTCGTGCTGAACGACAGCTTCTGCGTCCGCGTGAACGAGATCATCTCCCCGCTTGGCCAGGAGGAAGCGGCGTAAAGCGTGGCGCGGCGCCCAGCCGCGCGTGTCTTTCGATCGGCCGCGCGGAGCGCGGCGTGCGAGCCAGGATGGCATGGATGAACAGGCGGGCACTCGTCATCTCGGCGCTCTCTCTCCCGGCCGTCGCGTGCGCCGAGTGGGCCGGGACCGCGGATCACGAGAGCGCTCCGATGGTCAACATTTCATCGGGTCAGGCGATCGAGGTGCCCCCGCCCGAACAGCCGGGGGAGCGCGCCGCACGCCGGTCCGCG
>CAZDYM010000257.1:3154-4206 GCA_964509325.1 uncultured Phycisphaeraceae bacterium | reverse complement strand
CCGGGCGGCGCGGTGGCGTCGTGCTTCGGCCCGGACTTCGAGACGCGCCCCCAGCAGGTCGAGATGGCCGAGGCGGTGGCCGCCGCGCTCGATCGGCGCGAGCATCTTCTGGTCGAGGCGGGCACCGGCGTGGGCAAGAGCTTCGCGTACCTGCTCCCGGCCGTGCGCCGCATCGTCCAGACCGAGGGCGCCGAGCGCGTGGTCGTCGCGACCAACACCATCGCCCTCCAGGAGCAACTTCTCAAGAAGGACGTGCCGCTGCTGGAACGCGTCTTCCGAACCGTGGGCGCCGACGGCGCCGACAAGCCGGCGTTCACGGCGGAACTCGTGAAGGGACGCGGGAACTACCTGAGCATCCGGCGCTTGCGCCTCGCCTCCGAGCGGCAGGACAAACTGTTCCACGACGCCGACGCCCGGCGCGCCCTCCACGCCGTCGAGGACTGGGCCTACGAGACCACCGACGGCACCCTCGCCACCCTGCCCGTGCTGGAGCGCCCGAGCGTGTGGGACAAGGTCCAGAGCGATTCCGGGAACTGCATGGGGCGCAAGTGCCCGAACCATGAGCAGTGCTTCTATCAGAACGCCCGTCGCCGCATGGAACGGGCCAACCTGCTCATCTGCAACCACGCGCTGTTCTTCTCCGACCTGGCGCTGCGGGCCCGCGGGGCGGGGTTCCTGCCCGCGTACCACCACGTGATCCTCGACGAAGCGCACGGCGTGGAGGACGCCGCGAGCGATCACTTCGGCGTCTCGCTCGCCGAGTCGCGGGTGCAGTTCCTGCTGTCGGGCTTGTACTCGGGGCCGCGCGGGCGGGGCGGGCCCAGGGGGCTGCTCGCCTCGGCGCGCACGGTGACGGACGAAACGGCGCGGGACGACTCGCAGCGCCGCACACTCGAGGCCGAGGAGGCCTCTCGGGCGTTCTTCGGCGAGATCGTGTCCCGCGCCGGCGGTCGCGCGGGCGCGCTGCGCACCCCGCCGCTGCGGGCGGGGGAGGAAGGGTCCTTCCCCAACCCCCTTTCCCCGGCCTTCCGCGCCCTGGGGCTCGCCCTGAA
>CAZDYM010000257.1:0-3033 GCA_964509325.1 uncultured Phycisphaeraceae bacterium | reverse complement strand
GCTTCGCCTACTGGACCGAGGTGACCGCCCGGACGGGCAGCGGTTCCGCGGCGTGCGCGCCGCCATCGCCGGCGCGCCCGTCGACGTCGCCCCGATCCTGCGCGAGCACCTGCTCGGCGCGGGCGTCAGCGTGGTCCTCACCAGCGCGACGCTCACGACGCCCGGCGCCCGCGACGCGGACCCGGCGTCGAGCTTCCGGCACGCGATGACGCGCCTGGGGTTGGAGGACGCCCGCACGCTGGCGCTGGGCAGCCCGTTCGATCACGCCTCGCAGAGCGAGCTGCACTGCGACGCGACCGTCCCCGACCCGCGCCACCCGGGCTACGCCGACGCCGTCGCCGAGAGGGTGTGCGAGCACCTGGAGGAGACCGACGGCGGCGCGTTCGTCCTCTGCACCAGTTTCCAGACCATGCACGCGATCCTCCGCGCCGCCGGGCCGACGCTCGAACGCGCCGGATGGCCGGTGTGGGTGCACGGGCGCGACGGGAGCCGCGAGAAGATCCTGGAAGAGTTCCGCAAGGACGAACGCAGCGTGCTGTTCGGCACCTCGAGCTTCTGGCAGGGTGTCGACGTACGAGGCCGCGGCCTGCGCAACGTGATCATTACCCGCCTGCCTTTCGATCCGCCGGACCGCCCCCTCACGCAGGCGAGGCTCGAGCGGATTGAGGCGATGGGCGGCAACCCGTTCATGGAGGACTCCCTCCCCCGCGCGGTGATCCGCTTCAAGCAGGGCTTCGGCAGGCTGGTGCGGAGCGCCACCGACCACGGGCGCGTGGTGGTCCTGGACCCGAGGATCATCACCGCACGCTACGGCCGGCTCTTCCTCGCGGCGCTCCCCGAAGGGGTGCGCGTGGTGCGGCGAGAGCGGTAGCGCCGGCGCGGGCGCGCCCCCGGGTGCGCGCCCGCTCAGCAGCCCACGCGCCCCTCGATCAACGAAGCGTCCCACGCGTAGAGCAGCCGCCCCACGAGGTGCTCGTCCAGCCACGTCTCGGGCACGCGCAGCGACAGCAATACCGCCGACGCCCCGGCCTCGATCCGGCCGCAATCGCCCCACCCCAGCAGTTCCGCGTTCCCGCGGGTGATCATGGTCCACGCTTCCGCGGGCGTCGGCACCCGCACGGCGGGCTCGCCCGCGCGCCGTGTCATCGCCCGCACCTTGGCCGTCTCGATCATGGCGCGGGCCACCCGGGGCATGGCCGCGTCGGGCCCGCCGGCGATGTCCGACCCCAGGGCCACCCGCAGCCCGAACTCCCGCGCCTTGTCGAGGTTGAACAGGCCCGCCCGCAGGAACAGATTGGCGGTGGGGCAGTGCACCACGATGCTCCCGCGCCGCGCGATCAGCGCCCGCTCGTCGTCGCTCAGGTGGATCGCGTGGGCGAGCAGCGTCCGCTCGGTCAGCAGGCCGAACCGGTCGTACACGCTCGTGTAGTCGCGTTCCGTCGGGAAGAGTTCGCCCACTTTCGCCAGTTCGTCGGGGCTCTCGGAAAGGTGCGTCTGCACCCAGGTGCCCGGGTGGTCGCGCACCCACCAGCCGAACTCGGCCAGCAGTTCCTCGCTGCACGTCACCGCGAAGCGCGGGTTCGCCGACACCACGTGCCGAGGAGCCGGCTCCGCCGACCCGTCCGGGCACGGCAGCACGCAGGGCCGCGGCGGGCGCTGACGGGCTCGGTCCAGGTCTTCCGCCAGCAGGTCGTCCGGGGCCAGCCGGTCCATCCCCACGCGCCCCGCGATGAACCTCAGCGGGGTGGCCCGCGCCAGGGCGCCGAGCACCTCGCGGTTGACCGCGCCGTGGCTGGTCAGGAACGCCGCCACTCCGGCGGTTCCCTCCCGGAGGTGCCGTTTGGCCGCGGTCAGGGCCGTGTGCACCGCCGCCCCGCTGCCTGCGTGTCCCCACCAGCTCTCCGCCGGGAAAACCGCCCGGTTGAGCCACTCGAGCAGCGGCAGCCCGTCGATCCCCACGCTGTCGGTTTGCGGCAGGTGGCAATGGGCATCGAAAAAGGCCGGCGTGATCACCCGGTTCGGGCCGCCCAGCGCGACCGGGAGCTCCGAGGCGGGCGGCTCGCCCTGGTGGACTTCCCGGATCACGCCCCCTTCCACGCGGAGCCACCCCGGCATCGGCTCGGCGTGCGGGTCGAGCAGCAGTCGGCCTTGAACGATCATTCGGCACAGGGTAGGGGAACGGCGTGGCTCGGGTTTGTCCCGGCTCGGGGGCACCTCTATAGTCCGGTCTTCGCGCGGAATCCGCCGCGCGGACCCCGTTTCTCGATCACCCCCATCCCCGAAGGTGCCGTCCGCCATGGCTCTCGCTGTCAAAGGCCTCGAAGGTGTCGTCGCCGCCGAAACACGCCTGTCGTTCATCGATGGTGAACGCGGCATCCTCGAGTTCGTCGGCATCCCCGTCGGCGAACTGGCCACGCACTCGACCTTCGAAGAGACGGTGTTCCTGCTCTGGAACCTCCGCCTGCCCAGCAGGTCCGAGCTGTCGGCCTTTGAATCCGCGATCCGCGCCAACTACGAGCCGCCGGCGGCCCTCATGAAGCTGCTCGAGGCCATGCCCAAGGACGCGCAGCCCATGCACGTCATGCGGACGATGATCTCGGCCCTGGGCCTGTACGACCCCGCCCCCAACAGGATCGACGCCGCCAGCCTCCGCGAGAAGGCCCTCAAGGCCCTGGCGTGCTCGGCGACCATCCTGGCGTACTTCGACCGGCACCGCCGCGGCCTCCCCCTCGTCAAGCCCGACGCCACGCTGGGCATCGCCGAGAACTTCCTGTACATGCTCAACGGCCAGCGCCCGACGCCGACCATGGCCCGCGCGTTGGACGTGTGCCTCATCCTGCACGCCGACCACGGGCTGAACAACTCGACCTTCACCGCCCGCGTCATCGCCTCGACCCAGAGCGACATCTACTCGGCCCTCACCGGCGCCACCGGCAGCCTGCGCGGGCCGCTCCACGGCGGGGCCAACGAGGGCGTGATGGTGATGCTCAACGAGATCCCCACCGTCGCCGCCGCGGAGAAGTACGTGCTCGA